>CAZYYR010000055.1:0-12168 GCA_964651465.1 uncultured Nitrosospira sp. | reverse complement strand
GCATCTGCTGCGGCGCGGTCTGCTGGACAACGGCTACAGCGAACTGCCGATCCTCAGCAGGCATGCGGTAGCCATCGGCGCTTTGCCGCCGATCCATAAAGATCCATTTGACCGCCTGTTAGTCGCCCAGTCCACTGTCGAAGGTATTACCCTGCTGACATCCGATGTACGCATGGCCGCATATCCTGGTCCCATACAACTCGTCTGATCGGCTCGTTCAACGAATGGCTGCCACAAACAGGTGGCCAGCTGTACTATCAGAAGCTGAGCAGTACGAACTGGGGGCCTGCACAGCCTGCCGCTTCGAAGCCTCGCGCAGCAGAGGTCATCTTACCCTCATCACCCTGTGCCAAGGCTGAACGTCATTTTCTCCACGTAGAGTTCCGCGACGTAGTGAGTGATTCGGTTGACGCCTTCTTCCCGGTTTTTTTCTCCGGACAAGGCGAATATCCCCACCTGGGACAGATCGATCCATCCCAGAACTTCTTCGTGGGCAGAATCGAGAAACTCGATGGTGCCCGACAATTCCTCCTGTTGACTGTTCCGGCCCTGTACTACGAATTCGTTGAACCAGGAGGCCCATGGCTGAATCATGGCGGGCGTCAGTGTGAGTCTGAGATTGGGAATGTCGAGCCTGGATACCATTCGGGTAGAGACGCGAAAATCTCCTTTTACTTCCGGTTCGAGTATTTGTCTGATCGTGAACGATTCGATTTTGCTCACCTTCGTGCAGGGGAGACCCTTCAGCCGCAGCCTGAAATCCGAGGCTAGCCATTCTTTGCCTGTCGTATCGATCGCATCTGCAAGATTGGAGGCATCTCCTTCCTTGTAGACGATATCTTCAGGGTCGAGGGCAATGGTGAAAAAAGCCTTGTCCTTGCTGCCTGCATCGAGGGTGGGAACAGTGATGGAGCTCACCACCGCGTTGTTGAAGTGCCGGAATGCGCCAGCCCTGCGATCGCCGTTGACGGAGACGATTTGGCCATTCCTGCGTATGTTTGTCTGCTCCATCGTGCTCCGAATCCATTTGTAGAGACTTTTACCCATCGATATGCCCGTCCGGATCACCATGGGTTCGAAGGAAAGCGACGAAATGTTCTTGAGAGGAGGATCTCTTTCAGTCCCGGGATCCTCCATGGTAATGCCTGCCTTGACGCCGCCGCCCTCGAAATCTGCAAGCGTTGTCGGCCTTGGATCTCCGTTCAGGTAAACCAGATAGTTGTCGGCATTAAAAAAATGGTGGGTGGTCATGACTATCTCCCGTATTTTCGTATTCCCTTGTTTCCTTGTTTCTCCGATCCGCTGCTCCGGGTGCCTGACTACTTCGTCGCCATTCCCTCATTCTGGTTCTTTATTCCCTCGGTAGAAGGCTACTCGGCGGCCGGAGCGGACCAGTACCTGGACATCGCCGCCGCGAAAAGGAACATCCACATCGTGAGCACGAACGGAAACGTGAGTGTCGGCAGGCCTATTGGTGTCAGGAAGTTGGCCAGGGCGGCCTGGCATATCACCGTAAGGATTCCCGCCAGGAGCGCCAGCGCCGCGCTTTTTCCGGAGGGTTTGAGAAATACCCATCCTATCGCCATCATGGTCAGCACCGGATTGAATGCGTACAGCCCCATCTCGATCAGACCCAGATCGGCACCCAGCAGCACAGGCATCGCGACTCCGACAAATGCGCCGCACAACGCCATCAGCGCACCGCGCAGGGATGTGATCGCAATGCCTGTGAGGAACAGGATGCCCACGGCGATGCTGTCGGCAAACATTACCTCGCCTACCCCCTTGGTCAGGGCGGTGAGCCACATGTCGGCGGGAAGCGCGACCGCCGCGGCTACCGTGGCGGGAATGCCGGGAGCGGGCAGGATGGGACCGCGCGTGAGACTGTCGAATGAGTAGACCGCTACCATGAACATCCAGCAGGTCAGGACAAATGGCGATGTGGAGGCGGGAATCTTGTATGGTGTCAGGATCCTGATCAATGCGGCCAGCACGACACTGGACAGGATGGAGGCAAGTATCACGTACAGCCACAGTTGCGGTGAATGTTCCAGGAACAGGAACAGGCAGGGCCCGACCAGCGTTCCATTAAATCCATACAATCCGGCGTCGATGTCGTCCTCGGAGAATCCTAGAACGTAGGCTGCCGCCGTACTGGTGATAACGCCGACGGTTGCGGCAAGGCCTGCGATGGGACTGCCGACGTAAAGCGCTATCAGAAAAATGAGGCCGGTGACCGCGTTGCAGCAGAAAAAAACCTGGCCGACGCCTCGGAGAATCACACGTATCGGACGGGGCAATTTCCCGTCTATCGCCAATGACCATTCCATCATTCCCTCCACCCAAAATTTTTATAATGTGAAAATCTGTTTTTCGGGATGTGCCCTGCCATTTGCTGCCCCGTTTCCGGTTGCCCTGAAACGGGGACTGCCTAGGCACGTGACTGCATCTTGACTTCTTCCAGCAATCCCTGCTTCACTATAAAATCGATGATCTGCTCCACGCCCTCACCGGTACGCATGTTGGTGAAAACGAACGGTCGTTCACCGCGCATTCTTTTTGCATCGCGTTCCATGACGGCGAGGTCCGCCCCGACATGAGGGGCGAGGTCGATCTTGTTGATCACGAGCAGGGCCGAGCGCGTGATGCCGGGTCCGCCTTTACGCGGAATTTTTTCTCCCCCCGCCACGTCGATCACGTAGATGGTCAGGTCGGAGAGTTCCGGGCTGAAGGTCGATGCAAGATTGTCCCCCCCAGACTCCACCAGGATAAGATCGAGATCGGGGAAATCCGCTGTCATGCGGGCGATGGCTTCGAGGTTGATGGAAGCATCTTCCCGGATGGCGGTGTGCGGACATCCGCCGGTCTCCACGCCCATGAGCCGCTCCGAGGGGAGGGCATCGGCGCGCAGGAGGATCTCCATGTCTTCCTTGGTATAGATATCGTTGGTGATCACGGCCATGTCGTAATGGTCGCGCATTTTCTTGCTGAGGACTTCGCACAGGGCGGTTTTTCCCGACCCGACCGGGCCGCCTATGCCGACTCGCAGGGGATTGGATGTTTTCATGATTGTCATTTGAGTTAAGTGGTATTGCGGTTCAGGAACGATAAATTCTGCTGTACTGCACTTCGTGCTGCATCGACAGCAGGGAGAGGCCCGGCGCCCAATTGGACAGCTCGTCGTCCGTGAGATGCTGGGCGCGTCGTGCTGCCTTCTCGACGAAAGGATGAAGGGAAAGCAGCAGACGCTGACCCGCGACCTGCCCGAGCGGAACGGATTTAACGCAAGCCAGCACCTGATTCTCGGTCATCGAAAAAAGCATCGCGGACAGGGCGGCTTCGTGCGGCACGGCCAGCGCTTCGGCAGCACAGGCGAACGCCGTGGGCAAAGGAATGTCCGCCTGGCTGGCAAGGATCTCCAGCAGCGAGGCATTCCCTATCTTCAGATCGATGATCAGCCTCCCCAGCGAGTATCCCATCTGGATGGTTTCCGCGCGAAACTCCGCAGTGTCGCGCGCGGCGATGAAACGTTCCGTCCAGTAGGTGACGCTCGCCGCATCCCGGTTGGAAAACGCCTGCAGCAGCCGCCATGTGACCGGCGCTTCGAACCCCGTCACAACTGCCAGGGAATTCGTGATCCAGGCGTGTGCCGAACGTTCATCCGTAACCCCGCCTGTCTCAATGGCTGATTCCAGCCCTTGGGAGTAGGTATACGCTCCGATGGGCAGCGAGGGGCTTGCAAGTTGCAGCAGGCGTAACAGGGAAGTCGTGTGCACGATTACCTCATCCTTTGGGTTGCGAGTTTCGTTGCGTGTCCGAGGGCCGGTGTATCTTCTGATGTATGGGAATCGGAGCAAGCGGACCGTGGGAATGGCTGTGCTCACCATCTCCATGATGGTGATGGTGAGCAGCACCCCTGGTGTAAGCACCCGCCTCCGGCTCGAACTGCGCGCTTTCCTCGAGCACGGTTGCGCCGAGGCCCTCCAGCATTTCCTTCAGGACGCTGTCCCGTCCGATGCGGAGGAAACCGTCACCCACCTGCGTCTGGGTATGACGGTTGCCGAGATGAAAGGCGCAGCGCAACAGATCCCGCGGCGACTCGCACATCACCCGGTGAGTGGGCTCCTGCGCTGAGACGATCTGCACTACGCGTCCATCGGTGCTTTGCAGCAGATCGTTGTTTCGCAGCACGGTTCCCCGCTCGGTGAAAATGGCGACTTCTTCTCCAGACACGAGAACGGTGCGGAGCCTGCTGTTTTCGCGCATCTCGAAAGGCAGGACGAGCTGCGCGAAAATGGAGTCCGCGTGCGTTATCTTGGTACTCAGAGTAAGCATGGCAGTCCTCAGAATAAAAAGTAGCGCTGAGCCATGGGAAGAACATCCTCGGCCCCGCAGGTGAGCAGCTGACCGTCCGCCCGCACCTCGTAGGTTTCCGGATCGACCTCCATCTTGGGAGTGGCGTCGTTGTGGATCATGTCTTTCTTCCGGAGGTTGCGCGTGTCTTTGACTTCGATCAGGCTCTTGTCGAGTTTGAGCGAATCGGCCAGACCTGCTTCCAGCGCCGCCCGTGGTGCGAAGGTGAAGCACGAGGTCTTGATTCCTCCACCGTAGCCCCCGAACATGTAGCGATAATGCACGGGCTGGGGAGTGGGGATGGATGCATTGGGATCACCCATCAGTGACGCCGCGATCATGCCGCCTTTCAGGATCATGGAGGGTTTGGTGCCGAAAAACGCGGGTTTCCAGAGTACGAGATCCGCATACTTGCCGACCTCGATCGAGCCGATGGCGTGCGCAACGCCGTGCGTGATGGCGGGGTTGATCGTGTACTTGGCGATGTAGCGCTTGACACGGAAATTGTCGTGCCTGGACGGGTCTTCCTTCAGTGTACCCCGCTGTATCTTCATCTTGTGCGCGGTCTGCCAGGTGCGCAGGACGACTTCGCCGATACGGCCCATGGCCTGGGAATCCGAAGACATCATGGAAATGGCGCCCATGTCGTGCAGGATGTCTTCCGCGGCGATCGTTTCCTTGCGGATGCGCGATTCCGCGAATGCCACGTCTTCCGGAATGTTGGAATGCAGGTGATGGCATACCATCAGCATGTCCAGGTGCTCGTCCAGCGTATTGACCGTGTAAGGACGGGTTGGATTGGTCGATGACGGCAGGACATTTTCCTCGCCTACGACTGCGATGATGTCCGGCGCATGGCCGCCCCCGGCGCCTTCGGTATGGAAGGTGTGAATGGTCCGGTCCTTGAACGCGGCGATCGTGTTCTGCAGGTAGCCGCCCTCATTGATGGTGTCGGTATGGATGGCGACCTGGACGTCATACTTGTCCGCTACTGCGAGGCAGTTGTCGATTGCGGCGTAGGTCGTCCCCCAGTCCTCGTGCAGCTTGAGACCGCATGCGCCGGCAAGCACCTGCTCCTCCAGCGGAGTCGGCAGGCTGACATTGCCCTTGCCGAAGAAGCCGGTGTTCATCACCAGGCCGTCGGAGGCGCGCAGCATGGAATGGATGTGCCAGGGGCCGGGCGTACAGGTCGTGGCGGAGGTACCCGCGGACGGACCGGTTCCGCCGCCCATCATGGTAGTGATGCCGTTCATCATGGCATCTTCGGCCTGCTGGGGCGAGATGAAGTGGATATGCACATCGAGGGCGCCCGCGGTCACGATCATGTTCTCGCCCGCAATGGCCTCCGTTGCGCCGCCGATCGCCATGGTGACACCGGGCTGGATATCCGGGTTACCAGCCTTGCCGATAGCCGCGATACGGCCATCCTTGATACCGATGTCGGCCTTTACGATGCCCCAGTGGTCAATAATGACAGCGTTGGTGATGACGGTGTCCATCACATCGGCATGGTTGCGCTGCGACTGGCCCATGCCATCGCGTATCACCTTGCCTCCGCCGAATTTCACTTCTTCGCCGTAAGTGGTGAAGTCTTTCTCGATTTCGATGAAAAGCTCGGTATCAGCCAGACGGATCCGGTCGCCCGTAGTGGGCCCCATCATGTCCGCGTACGCTTGACGGGATATCTTGAAACTCATGTTTTTCTCCTTCTTTGTTCGGTTTGTCGGTAGACAGCTATTTCAGTTTGCCCATCACTTTCTGGTTGAACCCGTACACGACCCGGTCTCCTCCCAATTCGACCAGCTCAATCGTGCGTTCCTGCCCCGGTTCGAACCGTATGGCTGTGCCTGCCATGATATTGAGGCGCATGCCATAAGCTGCCTCCCGGTCGAAATTCATCGCCGAATTCACTTCATGAAAATGGAAATGAGAGCCGATCTGAACCGGACGGTCGCCTGAATTGGCGACGGTCAGGGTTTTTGTTTTTCTGCCGACATTGATCTCGATATCGCCAGGCTGCGTAAAGACTTCGCCTGGCACCATTGGAATTCTTGCCATGTAACACCTCCTGAGGATTAAGGAATAGGATTGTGAACGGTGACCAGCTTGGTGCCATCGGGGAACGTGGCTTCCACCTGGATATCGGGGATCATTTCGGGGACCCCCTCCATTACGTCACCGCGCGTCAATATCGTCCTGCCGGTCGACATGAGTTCCGCCACCGTGTGTCCGTCGCGAGCGCCCTCGAGTATGGCGCAGGTGATGAGCGCGATTGCTTCGGGGTAATTGAGCCGCAGGCCGCGAGCCTTGCGTCTTTCCGCCACCAATCCGGCGGTAAAGATTATGAGTTTGTCCTTCTCTCTTGGTGTAAGGTCCATCTTTCCTCCTTGTAAGTAGATCTGCTGCGTTTTATCCTTGTTTCACTCTTGAATCCTGCACCTTCCGCCAGACCCGGCTGAATCCACGAACCACCCGGTTGCAAAGCCCGGTGGCTTGTTTTCGGATCACGTGTTCCACATACGCGGTACGATGGCGGCTCTTCCCAACATGATCGGGCGCAACGCGCCCCATACATGAAGCATTACGTGGCGCGCTACCTCGCTCGAATTACCGAGGTAGCGTGCCACCACCACGGAACCGTTCCGGGCGGTTTTCACTTGCGAAACGCCCGCGCTTCCGTTTTTTGCGATTTCTACAATGCTTTCCTGCAATGCTGCGATCAGCTCCGCCGGAACGGTCTTTCCAGTGGCGACCAGTGTTGCGCAGACCGTTTTCCCGGCAAGCACGAGTGGATTTTTCATCCCCGGTTCGCCTCCACCCAGACCGAGCTGCTCAAACCAGATGAGTTCTCCGTCGCGGCGGATGCAGACGCGCTGTCTTATCCTGCCTGCGTTGAACGACTCACCTGACGCTGTCCGGCCGAAGCACAGGATTTCGCAGCCGATATAACTGGCATCTTTTTCCAGCGCGACGTCGTGATCGATCGAGGCACAGGCGTTGTCGAAGAAAATGGTTTCCTGGGGCACCCATTCGAGCGAGCCACCCCGGCCCACGCTGAGTTTTATGCGTTGTCGCGAGACATGTCCGTTGGACTTGTACCACTTGGATGCGCCCGGCGTGGTGATCTGCGCATTTGCCAACGCCCCGACCCGGGCAGTGATATCCAGCTCATCGCCACCGACCACACCGGCAGGCGGATGTACGATCACCGTATGGCAAACATCCCGTCCTTCGGGGTAGAAAGGTTTCTGCACGACCAGGGGACCGAAATGCTCGCGTCCTGTCAGCCGCACCGTGCCGTCGTCCTGGACATATGTCAGCGAAAGACTTGCCTTCAGCGGCACGTGGTGCGATTCCCCCGAAGCTGCGCCGGGGTTTCCCGGCGCCGGGTCGGGCATCTGCTGCTCCCCGGCACGCACTCCGGGGGAGGGGGTGGCGGATTTCTGCCGGGGAGCAGCCTCAGCCGCAGGAAACGCGGGGTAGAGTATCTTTTCGTTTGTCATGTGCTTGTTCAATTTGCCATCCCTTCTGGGAATCTGGTTCAGCATTGCAGCCAGCGTTAAAGATTAAAGGATCACGGGGTGTATACGGCGCGCGCCCTTATGCGTCAGTCCGCTTCTCTACATCTGAAGCTGGAAAGACAACTTGAACACGTCGACCTTGTCTCCGATTACACCGGGGGCATAGTTGAGGCCCTTGGTGAACAGGTCACCATGCTGGTAATACGCGGAGATTCGAGCATTGAACCCGTCGATGACGTAGTTCACGCCCGCCTCGATCTCTTCCCTCTTGGAGCTGTTGTTGGGTTGCACACTGGTGAACCTGCCATAGGGCTGGAATTTTCCGATACCGACCTTGACGGGTATCAGATAAAGTCCGGTCACGGTCCAGGACTTTCCATCGAACATACAGAAGCAATCCGGATCGTTGAAAGCGGCTGGCGAGTAGTTTGCGTAGAACTGCTTGTATTCGCCATTGGCGGTAATGACCCCCAGATTGCGCGGCAACACTTTTTCGAACAGGGCGTCGCCGACCAGGCCGAGAAAATCGCTGCGATGCAGGAATGAGCCGGCACCATTCTTCTGGTAGGATGTACTGAACGCCAGCGCAAGGATATCCCCGGCCTTGCCATAATAGGTGCCGGCGGTGTAATAGCCGGGGTTTTTCTCAGGGTTCAAAAAGTTGTACGTGAACCGTCCCGCCCAGAGTACGTCGTTCCCCTGATTGGGCCCCATGGTGCGGGATGACTGCAGACCGCGGTAAACGCCCACCGCGTAGCCGAGCGTGCCGGGTACGAATCCCGGTTCCACGCTACCCCAGAAGGTGCCGCCATCATCGCGGCCGTAGCGTCCTGCGCCGCCGCTGCCGAACTTGGTGCTGAAATCCTGGGAGGAAAAGGGGGTCTTGAACCCGTCGTGGGTCGCGTGAAAGAAAGGTCCGTTCAGCTCGCCCCGCTCTGTCGGCACCAGCATGCGCCCACCCCAGATATTGAAGTGGCGGTTGTATTCGAATTTGGCGATGGCATCGAGGACGTTGTAGGACATTTTAGGATTGTCCCCGGGATGCGTGTTGTTACAGAAAAAACATTCAGTATTGACTTCAAATTTGATGTATTCGTGAATCTGCCCGTTCAAATAGACCCGTGCGTTGTCGATACTGAAATCGTTGCGGAAATTGCCCGTTGCGCGATTCTCGGCCCAGATACCGCTACCCCGGAATCCAATGCCCAGCGTTACCCACTTGGTTTCATCGATCGCCCATTTGGGCTTGCTGATGGGGTTTTCCAGGAACTGGGCTCCTGCCGTGCATGACGCAAAAGCCAGCACTGCCGCCAGCAGCATGGCAAACCCGTTGTTCGTCGCTACGTCTTTCCGGAAACCCACTACTGGTTGTATATTCGCGAGTTGAGCAGGTTCGTTTCTCTCCGGAACCCATTCATCGTTATAGTTTGCCATTGCTCCTTTCCCTCCTGAGCTCATTGTCGATATCGGCTTCTTCTCATGCCCATCAATCAAGTTTTTCCCGGGAGCCCCGTTATAGAGACTTCTCCCAGGAAAAAAGACTACATGGGTTCTCGCGGATGAAATGCAGGGGATTCCTGAAAAAAATGCAGGGGATTCCTGACAGCGGGTCTGTCTGTTCCTACACTCGTCCGGGTCGGGGATTCCAGACTCACGCAAGGCTTGACGGGTTCAGGTTCCGAGGATGACTAGGGCGTGCTTCGCCCTCATTGCGCTGGAACTTCATCTCAACCACCGGATAGGACAGATGCGTGACACTCCCTGTTGCAGTGGACGAGCTATCGGTGCATTCTTGCAATGTGTATGGCGGGACGTCGGGCAGCGGAGGAACGGGATATGTCGAAAACGAGCGGTTCGGCCGGCTTTCATCCGGATGATGCGATCTGCATAATGTGGCCGGTGTATGATAAATGGTTCCGGATGTTTTTTCCTTTCGGCAGAATATGGAATTCAGTAGCGGCCGGATCAGGATGCCACAGGCAAAGCATCGGGGAGACGCGAGCATGACCGTGATGGATCATTCTTTCAGCAGCATAGCGAGGCCGATCGATGAACTGAAAAACATCGGAATCGGTCTTTTTGCCAATGCCTTTCTTCTTGTCATCGTTCTCGGACTCTGGCTGCTGATATTTCTGTCTTCCCGTGCGCTCGGTACCCTGGATGAAATCACCGCGGCGGAGCGTCAGAAATATCGATCCCAGCAGCTGGCCCATGAGCTGATCCAAAGCTCGGAGGATCTTACCAAAGCTGCCCGGAGTTACGTGGTCACAGGCAATCCGGCCTATGAGCGTTTCTTTTACGAAATCCTGGATATTCGTAACGGCGAGTTGCCTCGCCCGTCGAATTATTCCATCGATTTCTGGAAAAATGTTATTGGCATTCCTGCCCAGGAGACGGTGGGAGATGCGGTTTCCTTGGGTGAATTGATGCACCGCGAAGGGTTCAGCGAACGCGAACTGGGATTGCTGCAACAGGCGCAGGAGCTTTCGGACAAGCTGGCAAACGTGGAAAGGCAGGCTTTCGCTGCATTGAAGGGTCAGCACGAGGATCGCTACGAAGATGAGCAGGGAAATTCCGCCGCCGGTCGTGGTCCGGACCGTGATTTAGCCATCAGGCTGCTGCACGACGAAAATTATGCACGTGAAAAAGCCAGGATCATGGTGCCGATCAGCCAGTTCATGCTCGAATTGGACAACCGCACTCAAACCAGGCTGAGCAACCTGCAGTCGAGTTTCCAGCAGCAGTTGCTGCTGATACTGGGGCTGCTCTGCATCGCCCTTGTCCTTGTCCTGGCAGCGGCTTTCTATGTGCGGCGCAATATACTGCGCCCGCTCGATGATCTCAGGCGGCAGGCGAGCAGCATTGCGCAGGGCAGTTATTCCACCCGCTGCGACATTTCCACCCACAACGAAATCGCCGAGCTCGGCACGGGCTTCAACACCATGGCGGAAGCCATCGAACATGAGATCACCAAGCTCAAGCGTGCCGAGGGATCGCTGCGTGAGCGGCTGAAGGAAATCCGCTGCTTCTATGCGATCCGGCGCGGCATGGAGTCAGGCTCGCTGGATGAGGTATGCGCAGTCATTTTCGAGCAGCTTCCGGCAGCGATGCAGTTTCCTGATAATGCCATGGTCAGGATCGAACTCGACGGCCGGCAGTTCGTCTCTGCCGGGGAGGGGGATGGGGATGGCCGGGACCGGGATGAGGGGGAGGGAGGGGCCGGCCTGCCCCTGCCGCAGGTGATGAACCGTCTGGACAAGGAAATCCTGGTTTACGGCAAGGTCTGCGGCGCGATATCGGTATCCTACATGGATGACAGGCCCTTCATGCTGCCGGAAGAGCAGAGCCTGGTCGATGTCATCGGGACCGATCTCGGGAAGTGGCTGGAGCACAAACAGGCAGTGGAGCGCATTCTGGTAGAGCAGGAGCTGAGGGGGCGCGATGCCGCCATGCGGGAGTTTGCCGCGCACGTGGAGCGGATGCGGGAAGAAGACCGCAAGTATATCGCGCGCGAGATCCATGATGAACTGGGCCAGCTTCTGGCGGCATTGCACCTTGAAATTTCCATGCTGAAGTGCGAGGAAGATGAAAGAGGCGTCCGGCTGAGAATGATCAGGCGCAATATGGCGGAGCTGGTAGACAAAGCGGACCAGAGCGTGCGCGGCATCGCGGAACACCTGCGGCCGGCTTCACTGGAACTGGGGATCGTTTCCGCGATCAGGAAACTGGCCGAGGAATTCAGAAAGCACAGCGGCGTAAACTGCAAGCTGAGGGTGATGGTGCCCCCGATCGACCTGGCTGAAGATCAGACGGTGGCGATATTCCGCATCGTTCAGGAATCCCTGACCAACGTAGCCCGCCACGCCGAGGCGAGCCGGGTCGAGATCACGTTGTCATGGTGTGAAGGCAATCTTGTCATCGAGGTCCGGGACGATGGTAAAGGACTCGATTCCGAGGGCGCGTCGGCGCGAAGGTCCTTCGGGCTGCTGGGCATGCGCGAACGGGCGGCCGTAGTGGGAGGCACAATCGATATCGTCAGTGCGCCGCGCCAGGGAACGATCGTCAGTGTCAGCATACCCATGCAGCGAAACGGAGACGGCTAATATCTGACGGGAAAGTGCCTCGGCCGGAATCGATCTCCGCTCCAACGGCTTTCTCCATGACCAAACCTTGATGTGGCTAGAGTGATACGGCAGAAGCAGCGCGACGTGTGATCGCGAGTGGATACAGCCTGTTGTCCGAAACCAGGCGGGACGGATATACTTTTGCCCGGCTATTTGATAAATTCGGGCCT
>CAZYYR010000054.1:0-12257 GCA_964651465.1 uncultured Nitrosospira sp. | reverse complement strand
CGCACTGATCCGCTCGATAGGCGCCTGTGAGCCGTTGACCGTGGAGGTACATGATCGCGGACGACTGATAGCGGAGCGTTACGGCTTGCAATGATCGTGGCAGCCGCTCTCGTCTCGCGATGCGACACCTTGTACTCCGAGGACATGCAGCATGGGCTGCTGATAGATGGAAATGGGCAGCTACGAATACGGAATCCGTTTTGCTGAAACCTCTATCCGAACGACAAGGAAGATGGCCAGATTCTCTGTCAGAGCGACAGCAACAAGCTGGATCTGCGCTGTCAGGCTGAGCTGGCGATTGCTTGCGCTATGGCGTTCGCCGCGAGCTGGTCTCCTTGACGAATAGAACTGATACCCGCTCGCGTAAGGTAAGGAGAAATACGTGAAATTTACGGCTTATTGAGGCACAGGCCAAACGGTTGCCTGATGGGATGGAAATCCTGATCGGGTGCTCGGCACGGCTGGGACTGGAGAGCGTGGTGGGAAGAAGGTCGGGTAAAAATGAGGCTTTAGCGGATGTCGATAGCCATGAATATGACGATCTCAGACTCTGCTGGTGCCGGGAGGGGGAATCGAACCCCCATGACCTCGCGGTCGCGGGATTTTGAGTCCCGTGCGTCTACCAATTCCGCCATCCCGGCAAGCTGTCCAGGCAAGCGGGGAATTATTACTGAAATCGCCTGGCGCAGCAACTCTCGCAAGGAGTTGCAGCAGGCGTAACCGGTATAATACCGTCATGAAACTCCAGGATTTCGACTTCGACCTTCCCCCCGAGTGCATTGCGCAGTTCCCGGCCGAACAGCGGGCTGGCAGCCGCATGTTGCATCTGGAAGTGAGGGAAGGTGCCCTGCGTGATGCGATGTTTGCCGATCTGGCTGAGTATGTGCGTGCCGGGGATGTAATGGTTTTCAACGATACGCGGGTCATCAAAGCGCGGCTCCATGGTGTGAAGGACAGCGGGGGCAGGGTGGAGGTAATGGTCGAGCGCGTGCTGGATGATCGGCGCGTGCTGGCGGTCATCCGCGCCAGTCACCAGCCGAAGCGGGGCTCTAAGCTGTTCCTCGCCGATGCTTTCGAAGCCACGGTAATGGCACATGAAGGCGGTTTCCATACTTTGCAGTTCGATCACGAGAACACGGTTGCCGAATTGCTCGAACGCTACGGGGATCTGCCGCTTCCGCCTTACGTAGCGAGGCCGGCAACGGAAGCGGACGAGGTGCGATACCAGACGGTTTATGCGAAATACCCAGGCGCTGTCGCCGCGCCGACAGCGGGTCTGCACTTCAACGAGTGCATGCTGGCGGCGCTGAAGGAAGCAGGTGTGGGAATCGCGCATCTCACGTTGCATGTGGGGATGGGAACCTTTCAGCCGGTACGCGTGGATAATATAGCGGACCACAAAATGCACCGGGAAGTCTTCCATGTGCCGGAGGAAACTGTCGAAGCCATCCGTCGGGCGAAATCGGGAGGAGGCCGCGTGCTCGCGGTCGGCACGACTTCATTACGGGCACTGGAAGCGGCGGCAGCCAATGGGGAGCTGATTCCAGGGGAGGGCGAGACGGACATTTTCATCACGCCGGGTTACCGGTTTCGCGTGGTGGAGCGCTTGCTGACCAATTTTCATTTGCCGCGCTCGACCCTGCTGATGCTGGTTTCCGCATTCGGCGGCATGGAAAATATTCGATACGCATACCAGCACGCAATAAGCCGGCACTACCGTTTTTTCAGCTATGGTGACGCCATGCTGATCGAAAGGCAGCAATAGATTGCATTGACATGGCACATGGTGCGGATGAAACAGGTGAGGGTGTCGTGGGGGGTATCGGTAACATGAGAAGCCGGAAATCCATTTTGGCAGGCAACGCTGCCGGTTGCATAAGGAAAACAGCTTGCATCTCATGTCCCGGGCTGATATGAATTTCCAGCTGCATCGATGTGATGGCGCGGCCCGCCGGGGAACCTTGTCTCTTGCCCATGGTATGGTGGAGACGCCCGCTTTCATGCCGGTTGGCACCTATGGCGCGGTGAAAACCCTGTCTCCCGCCGATCTGCGCGAGCTTGGCGCGCATATCGTGCTCGGCAATACATTTCATCTTTGGCTGCGCCCCGGCCTGGAGGTGATCGAGGCGCACGGCGGGCTCCATCGCTTCATGGGATGGGACGGACCGATCCTGACCGATTCGGGCGGATTCCAGGTGTTCAGCCTGGGCGTGCTTCGGAAAATATCGGAGCAGGGTGTCAGATTCCGCTCGCCTGTAAACGGCGATGCCTGCTTCCTTACGCCGGAGGAGTCGATGCGCATTCAGCGCGTGCTCGATTCCGACATCGTGATGATATTCGATGAGTGCACGCCCTATCCGGCGGATGAACCGGTGGCGCGCAAGTCCATGGAGCTGAGCATGGGGTGGGCGGCAAGATCGAGGCAGGCGCACGATGACGGCCGGAACCCCAACGCCCTATTCGGGATCGTGCAGGGCGGGATGCATGAATCTCTTCGCGACGCCTCGCTGAGCGGACTGATGGAAATCGGCTTCGATGGATACGCTATCGGCGGATTATCCGTAGGCGAGCCCAAGGCTGACATGCAGCGCATACTCGGACACACCGCTCCTCAACTGCCGGCTGACAAGCCGCGTTACCTGATGGGAGTTGGAACGCCGGCAGATATCGTCAACGCGGTCGCGCAAGGAATAGACATGTTCGACTGCGTGCTGCCAACCCGCAATGCACGCAATGGCTGGCTGTTCACGCGCAACGGCACCATCAAGCTGCGCAACAGCCGATACCGGTTGGATACGGCTGCGCCGGACGAGGAATGCAACTGTTATACCTGCCGCCATTTCACCCGTTCCTACCTGCATCACCTGCAGCGGACCGGGGAAATTCTCGGTGCGCGCCTCAATACGTTGCACAACCTGCATTACTATCAGCAACTGATGGGAGAAATCCGCGCGGCTATCGAAGCCGGGCGGTTCGAAGAATATGCGCAAGCATTTCAAGCCCAAGCCGCATCATGCTAAAATCGCAACATTTTTCATCCCTTGCCGGAGAATTCCATGTTGATTAGTGACGCCTATGCCCAGGCCGCCGCATCTGCGCCCCCACAAGGGGCGGATTTTTTCAGCCTGCTGCCGCTGGTCGCCATATTCGCCGTATTCTATCTCCTGCTGATCCGTCCTCAGGCAAAGCGCGCCAAGGAGCAGAGAAAGATGATAGAGGCGCTGCAGAAGGGAGACGAGGTGGCAACCTCCGCGGGCCAGCTGGGCCGCATCGTCAAGGTGAGCGGAGGCTACGTGATCCTGCAGATTGCCGAAAACGTACAGGTGATCGTGCAGAAGACCGCTGTTCAGACCTTGCTGCCCAAGGGAACGTTGAGCAGCATAGAGAAGGAATAATCGGCGCATCGAGAGTCCGGCCTGGAAGGATGCGGCCCGCCTTTTTCTTCTGATTCCTGTTCCTACTAAAAACATGAACCGCTATCCCCTCTGGAAAAACATCCTCATCGCGGTTTCGATACTGCTCGGGCTACTCTATACGCTGCCGAATTTCTACGGCGAATCGCCGGCAGTCCAGATTTCCCCGCTTCGCACCGCACCCAAGGCGGATGCCGCCCTGCTGGAGCGCGTGGAGCAGGCGCTGAAGCAGGCGGGCATTCCCGCAAGCGGATTGTTCATGGATGCAGGAGGCATCAAGGTTCGTTTCGAGGATACCGACACGCAAATCAAAGCCCGGGACACGCTGCAGTCCCTGCTGGGCAATGGGTACATGGTCGCCCTCAATCTACTGCCCAACTCACCTCAGTGGTTGACCCGTATCGGTGCGCTTCCCATGTATCTGGGGCTCGATCTGCGCGGTGGCGTGCACTTCCTGCTTGCGGTGGACATGAAGGGTGCGCTGTCGAAGGCGCTGGACCGCTTCAGCACCGACATCCGTGGCAGCCTGCGTGAGAAGAAAATCCCCTATACCGGCGTCGACAAGCGCGGTTCCCTGGTTGTCGTCAAGTTTCGGAGCTCGGAATCACGTGCTCAGGCCGTGACCGAAATCAATAAGAACTACGCCGATCTCAATCTGCGCGAAGAGAATGTGGGTGCGGAGTATCATCTGATCGCCAGGCTCCGGCCGGAAGCGCAGACGCGTATCCAGGATTCCGCCGTACAGCAGAACATCACTACGCTGCGTAACCGCGTCAACGAACTCGGCGTGGCGGAGCCCATCATTCAACAGGCCGGGGTGGACCGCGTGGTGGTACAGCTGCCGGGCGTGCAGGACACCGCCAAGGCCAAGGATATCCTCGGGCGTACGGCCACCCTGGAAGTCCGCATGGTGGATGAGGAGCATGACCTGAGCGCCGCGTTGCGCGGACAGATTCCTTTCGGCTCCGAACTCTATAGCGAGCGTGGAGGGGGCCCGGTGCTGATAAGGAAACAGGTGGTGCTCACCGGCGACCGCATCAATGACGCCCAGCCCGGTTTCGACAGCAACAGTCAGCCTGCAGTGCACCTCAATCTAGACAATAGCGGCGCGCGCATATTCCAGCAGCTGACGCGCGACAATGTCGGAAAGCGCATGGCCATTCTGCTGATCGAGAAGAATCAGGCAGAGGTCATCACGGCGCCGGTGATCCGCGAAGAGATTGGTGGTGGAAGGGTGCAGATCAGCGGACGCATGACCACGGAAGAGGCGAGGGACGTCGCGCTGTTGCTGCGTGCGGGCGCGCTGGCCGCTCCCATGGACATCATCGAGGAGCGGACCGTGGGCCCCAGTCTGGGGGCGGACAACATCGAGCGCGGTTTCGATTCGACACTCTATGGTTTCCTTGCAATCGCCGTTTTCATGATGATGTATTATCTGGTGTTTGGCGTCACTTCCGTGATCGCACTCGGTGTCAACCTTCTGCTGCTGGTAGGCCTGCTTTCCATCCTGCAAGCCACGCTGACGCTTCCGGGCATGGCGGCCATCGCGCTTACCTTGGGCATGGCAATCGATGCCAACGTGCTGATCAATGAACGCATCCGCGACGAACTGCGGGAGGGCATGGCGCCGCAAGCGGCCATCAACGCGGGATACGAACGCGCATGGGGCACCATCCTGGATTCGAACATCACGACGCTGATCGCCGGCATTGCCTTGTTTGCACTGGGAAGCGGGCCGATCAAGGGATTTGCCGTCGTGCTGTGCCTGGGTATCCTGACTTCGATGTACAGTGCCGTGATGGTTTCACGCGCCCTGGTCAACCTGATTTACGGCGGGCGCCGCAAGCTGGACCGGGTCTCCATAGGCCAGGTATGGAAGCCGACTGCCGGCAAACGCTGAGACGCTGACGGTATGCATGAGTATTTCCGGGAGGCATTCGCCCTTCGGAAGAAATAGGGAACAGCATGGAATTTTTCAGGATCAGCCGCGATATCCCCTTCATGAGCTGGGGAAAATACACCACCACCATTTCGCTGGCGACCTTTATCGTCGCGGTATTTTTTCTCATCACCAAGGGATTGAACCTGGGGGTGGATTTTACCGGCGGTACCGTGGTGGAAGTCTCCTATACGCATCCCGCCGACATCAACAGAATCCGTGGCACGCTTGTCAAGATGGGCATGACGGATGCAACCGTGCAGAATTTCGGCACGTCCCGCGACGTCATGATACGGCTGCCGGCCAAGGAAGACATGTCCAGTGCCCAGTTGTCGGAAACGGTATTTGCGGCGCTCCAGCGGGATGATGAGACAGCGGAGTTGCGCCGGGTGGAGTTCGTGGGTCCCCAGGTGGGAGAGGAACTGGTTGAAAACGGTGCCCTGGCGCTGCTGTTCGTTTCGCTCGGGATCGTGGCCTATCTGGCGGTGCGTTTCGAATGGAAGTTCGGCGTAGCAGGCATCATCGCCAACCTGCACGATGTGGTGATCATCCTCGGTTTCTTCGCCTTTTTCCAGTGGGAATTCTCCCTCACCGTGCTGGCCGCAATATTGGCGATCCTCGGTTATTCCGTCAATGAATCGGTCGTCATATTCGACCGCATCCGCGAAAATTTCCGCAAGATGCGTAAGGCTCCGGTGACACGCGTGATAGACAACGCCATCACCCGAACCATGTCCCGCACCATTATCACCCACGGCAGTACACAGATGGTGGTAGTGTCCATGCTGCTTTTCGGGGGCGAAACCCTGCACTACTTCGCCTTGGCGCTTACCATCGGCATTCTTTTCGGAATATATTCCTCCGTGCTGGTGGCGAGTCCCATCCTGATGCTGCTGGGTGTTTCGCGCCAGGATATCGTCAAGCCCGAAAAGAAGGAAGAAGCGGAGGCATTGCCTTAATCTTTATCTCTTTTCGCTCCTTTCTACTCCCTTCTACTCCCGGTCCATCCGTCGTTTTCCTTCAGGGGTCCCTATTTGGAACTTCTCACCACTTTTATCGACATTGTTCTCCATCTGGACCGGCACCTCGTCTGGCTGGTTCAGAACTACGGGAGTCTGGTCTATCTCATCCTGTTCCTGATCATTTTTTGCGAAACCGGCCTTGTGGTGACGCCATTCCTGCCGGGAGATTCGTTGCTGTTCGTGGCGGGTGCGATCGCCGCCACCGGTGCAATGGAAGTGCAATGGCTGGCGGCACTGCTCATGCTGGCGGCATTCTGCGGAGACAATACGAATTACTGGATCGGGCGTTACTTTGGCCCTCGGATATTCAATCGTGCGGACTCGCGGCTCCTGAATCGCGCTCATCTTGAGAAAACAAACGAGTTCTACGCGAAGCATGGGGGCAAAACGATTATCTTCGCGCGTTTTCTCCCCATCTTCCGTACATTCGCCCCTTTCGTTGCCGGTATCGGGCGCATGGCCTATCCTCACTTCGTGGCTTACAGCGCCTTCGGCAGCATTTTCTGGATCAGCTTCTTCGTGTTCGGGGGATATTTTTTCGGCAATGTGCCCGTGGTAAAAAACAATCTGACCCTTTTCATCCTGGGCATCATCATCATTTCCGTGGTACCCGGCATGATCCAGTTCATGCGTAACTGGCTCGGAAATCGCGCCGCGTCGCGGATTCGATAAAAAACTGCCGCTGGTACGGATTGTGCGAGTGCGGAATAGTATTTCGCCATCGCCGTCTTCCCTGATTCCTTAGTCGCCAGTTCCTGTTTCCAGTGGCTGCTGCCGCGGCTGAGCAAGTTGCTCGTCTGAATTTCTCGCGGCAGCTGCATCCAGCCATCCCCGCAACTGGGTGACGACGATATCGGCGAGTGCGCGTATCCAGTCCTCGCGTTCGTTGAGGCAGGGGATGTAGTGAAACTCCCGGCCTCCCGCCCGCATGAAAATGGTCCTGCCTTCCATGGCAATCTCTTCGAGCGTTTCCAGGCAATCGGAAACAAAGCCCGGGCAAACGACGTCAACCCGGCAGACGTTTTCGTTGCCGAGGCGCTCCAGCGTAACCGCGGTGTATGGGCTCAGCCATTCCGCGCGGCCAAAGCGCGACTGGAAGCAAATCTCATACTGGCTGGCGTCCAGTTCCAGCGCCTCCGCCAGCAGTCCTCCCGTCTTCTGGCATTCGCCATGATAAGGATCGCCCTTTTCCAGGGAAGAGCGTGGTATGCCGTGAAAGCTCATCACCAGCTTGTCGGGTCTGCCATGCGCCAGCCAGTAGTCGCGCACATTTTGCGCGAGTGAGGAGATGTAGCCGGGATGGTCGTGATAGTGTTTCACCGTGTGCAGTGCAGGAACGTTGCGCATCCTGCCCGCTTGCGTAAACACTTCATCGAAGGCCGAACCGGTGCTGCTGGAGGCATACTGCGGGTAGAGCGGGAGTATCAGGATCCGGTCGCAGCCGCGCTCGTTCATTCGCTCCAGCACATCCGGGATAGACGGGCTTCCAATGGCCATGGCATATTCGAGCACGAGCGGATGCTGGATGCGCTCCACCAGCAACTCGCGCACGAGGCGAGTCTGGCGTTCGGTGTGGACTTTCAGCGGCGAGCCTTCCGGCATCCAGATCTGGGCATATTTTTCCGCAGATTTTTTCGGCCGGGTATTGAGGATGATGCCGTTCAGGATTGGCCACCATATCCATTGCGGGATCTCGATCACGCGTGGATTGCTCAGGAATTGCTTGAGATAGGGCCGAAGCGCCTGTGCAGTGGGCGCATCAGGCGTACCGAGATTGATCAGCAGCACGCCCGTCTGGTCTGGCCTGCCGGTTTGATGAAGAGATTTGGGTGAGATCAAGTGGTTACATTCTCATTCGAAACGATATGTCGACATCTTCTGGCTTTCCTTCATACGATGGGGCGGATAAAAAGAATACCAGGAGAACGCCAGAAGTCCCGAATTCGAAGGAGGAACGATCAGTGCCGCGACAGCGCACTGGACAGCAGCTTTGCTGTCATATCCACCACGGGAATGACGCGCTCGTATGCCATGCGTGTCGGTCCGATCACGGCCATGGTCCCTACGATTTTTCCATCGACCTCATAGGGTGAAGTGACCACGCTGAATTCGTCCAGTGCCACCGCGCCGCATTCCCCGCCTATGAAGATCTGTACGCCTTCCGCTTTTCCGCTGAACTCAAGTAACTGCAGTAGCGCCGTCTTGCGCTCGAACAGGTCGAACAGCTTCTTCAGGGAAGCCATGTTGCTCGACAGATCCTGCACATCGAGCAGCTTGCGCTCACCTGCCACCACAACCGTTTCGCTGTTTTCCCGGATCGCGGCATCACCTGCTTCGATCGCCGTGGTCATCAGATGAGTCATGTCATGCCGCAGCTGTTTCAATTCGCCCTGCAGGCGGGCACGGATTTCGTCGATTGCGCAGCCGGCATAGTTCCGGTTGATGAAATTCGCCGCTTCCGTCAATTCGGCCTGGCTGTAATTCCTGTCTGTGAAAAGGACGCGATTCTGAACATCCCCTTCCGGTGTAACGATAATGAGCAGTATGCGTTTTTCCGATAGCTGCATGAACTCGATATAGCGGAAAATCGCACTGCTGCGTTTGGGGCTCACCACTACACCTGCGAAGCGTGTCAATTCCGCCAGCAGCTGGGAGGCGGAACTGATCAGGCGTGAAGGATTGTCCGGGTGCAGCTGGTCCTCGAGCTGATTGATCTCGATCACATCCAGCGGCTTGACCACGAGCAGCGTATCGACAAAAAACCGATAACCCTGATGAGTAGGGATGCGCCCCGCGGAAGTGTGCGGGCTGGAGATAAATCCCATATCCTCAAGCTCGGCCATAATATTCCGGATCGTGGCAGGGCTCAGATCGAGGCCGGAGAATTTGGAGAGCGAACGTGAGCCTAACGGCTGACCCTCGCTGATATAGCGTTCGACCAGGGTTTTTAGAAGGATTTTGGCACGTTGATCGAGCATTTTCATATTCTACACCAGTATTCCATTTTTCGGCTTTGCCCAAGCATAACGGGAGCTCATGATGGTTCCTGATACTTTTGAGCTTCAAATCAAATAAAAGATTCCAATCCAACCGGCACATCGGGATGAAGTGCAGACAGCGGTCGCGAGCGGGAATTTTTTGTCACCTCCAAGCGGTTATGGTTTAATTCAGGGAACTGCTGAACGTCCACAAGGATTTGTTCAGCGGTTCCCTGGCAAACAAAAAAGGCCGGCTTCAGACATTCCGGTTACTCGTTCCCGCACCAGCGATGAATACCCCGTTCAAGACAATAGCCCTCATAGGCAAGCACAAGAATCCGGATATCGCGCAGCCGTTGCTGAGGCTTGCGCGGTATCTGGAAAATCGCAACCTGGAGGTATCGCTCGATAATCTGACCGCTGACATGATGGGAGAGACTCGATACACGGTCATGACCATGGAGGAAATCGCCGAACGTGCGGACCTTGCAATCGTCCTGGGCGGCGACGGTACCATGCTCAACATTGCCCGGAAGCTTGCGCCCTACAATGTGCCCCTTGTAGGAATCAACCAGGGCAGGCTCGGTTTTCTCACGGATCTGTCCATCGACACGATGTTCGAGACGCTAGGGTCCATGCTTGACGGACAGAATATTCCCGAGCTGCGGATGCTGCTGGATGTTGAAGTTCTTCGGGACGGTGCCAAAGTGTTCGGAACCACTGCGCTGAACGATGTCGCGGTAAACCGGGGTGTCAGTGGCAACATGATCGAATTCGAGGTTCGCATCAACGGGGAGTACGTGTATCTGCTGCGATCGGATGGGCTGATCGTGGCCACTCCGACAGGTTCAACGGCATATGCGTTATCATCGGGAGGCCCCATTCTTCATCCAGGTCTCCAGTTGATCGCGCTGGTTCCGGTCAGTCCGCATACGCTCAGCAATCGTCCTATCGTGGTCGGGCCAGAGGCCGAGGTGGAAATTCTCATGCTCAGAACAGCGGTAGCGCGCGTGCACTCGGACAGTCATTTTCATTATGACCTGCAGGAACATGACAAGATTGTTGTCCGGCGTGCCCGCCATATGGTCACCCTGCTTCACCCGTCAGATCATCACTATTACCGGATGCTGCGTGAAAAGCTCGGCTGGAGCGGCCTGCCCAGAAACCCGCCATGCTGAAATTCCTCGGCATTCGTGATTTTGTCATCGTCGACCGGATGGAACTCGACTTCGCCCCTGGTTTTACCGTGCTTACCGGAGAAACGGGCGCAGGCAAATCCATTCTGATCGATGCCCTCTCTCTGGTGTTGGGCGAACGCGCTGATGCAAGCGTCGTGCGCCATGGCTGCGACCGGGCGGAAATCGATGCGGAATTCGACGTCAGCAGGCTGCCGGAGGTAAGCGGCTGGCTGGGCGAGAACGGATTCGAAGATCAGCAGGAGGGCATAGACGGGTGTCTGGTGCGCCGGCTGGTGGACTCGAATGGACGTTCACGCAGCTTCATCAACGGCAGATCGGCCACTTTGCAGCAACTGCGTGCGGTGGGAGAGAAGCTGGTGGATATCCAGGGCCAGCACGCGCATCAGTCGCTGCTGCATAATGAAGCCCAGCGCGAACTGCTCGATTCCTACTCCGGCAGCCAGCAACTTGCGCAGGAAGTGAAAGAGGCATACCGTAACTGGCAGGCCGCAGTACAGCGGCACGCATCCTGGGAACGGAACGCCGTCGCTTTTCTTCAGGAGCGAGAACAACTGGAGTGGCAGGTCAATGAACTCTCCTCCCTGAATTTCTCGGCCGAGGAGTGGCAGGCGCTTCAGGCGGAGCATGGCAGGCTGTCCAATGCCGCCGGGTTGCTCGAAGCCGCCGAAGCGGGGCTCGAAGCCCTGTCGGAAGCAGAGGTGGCCGCACTTCCGCAACTCAATTCGACAATTTCGCGCCTGCATCATCTTCTTGACTGCGACAGCAGCCTGGAAGCGATACTGGAACTGCTCGAGCCGGCGCAGATCCAGTTGCAGGAGGCCGTCTACGAACTCGCCCGCTATCAGCAGCGCCTCGACCTCGATCCGCAGCGTCTGCTGCAGGTGGAGGAACGTCTGGCAGCGATCCACTCCGCCGCCCGGAAACTGCGGGTTGTTCCCGAGGAGCTTTCAGCGTTGCTGGAAACGTTTTCCAGGAGGCTCGATGAACTGGGCCATCAGGGTGATGGCGAGACACTGGCAAAGGAAGAAGCGGCGGCTCGTGACGGATACCTCCGGCTTGCAAAAAAATTGAGCGATGAGCGGGCGAAGGCTGCGGCCGCCCTTGGGCAGCAGGTAACCGCAGCCATGCAGACTCTTGCGATGACGGGGGGAGCGTTTGCCGTGGCGTTGACGCCTGCGGCTTCACCTGAGCATGGCAGCGCACACGGATTGGAAAACGTCGAATTTCAGGTTTCAGCGCACAAGGGACTGCCGGTGCGACCCCTTGCAAAAGTTGCATCCGGTGGTGAGCTGTCGCGTATCGGTCTGGCGATACATGTGGTTACCAGCAGGCTGGGCAGCACCCCAACGCTCATTTTCGACGAGGTGGATGCGGGCATCGGAGGGCGGGTGGCGGAGATCGTAGGAAGCCTGCTGAAAAAACTGGGGAGGGAGCGCCAGGTCCTGTGCATCACCCACCTTGCTCAGGTCGCCTCGGCCGGCGACCAGCAGTGGCAGGTCGCCAAATCGGCCGATTCCGCAACTGACGGAAAAGTATCGAGCCGGATTAGCGTACTCGGAACACAGGAGCGGGTCGAGGAAATCGCGCGCATGCTGGGTGGTTCAAAAATCACCGATACCACCCGCAAGCATGCAGCTGAAATGCTTACGTTATCTTCTCGTCAGGAGGCCGGATGAACGCCCCTCGCGGTCTCGTAACCCTGTATG
>CAZYYR010000053.1:0-12491 GCA_964651465.1 uncultured Nitrosospira sp. | reverse complement strand
GCGCCAGCATGCCGACGAGCAGCGTTTCGATGCGGGCCACGTCATTGTCGAGGTGCTCCAGCAGGCACTGGATATCCAGTGCCGTCGCATCCTCGCCTTCGACCAGGCCGATGGTGGCGCGCGCCGCTTCGAGATACAGATCGGATGCATCCTCCACGGTTTCGGGTTGTGAACCGAACCCGGACAATACGGGCATCTGCCGGGCCAGCGATGCGCACAGAGCATCGAATGTCTGGATACGCAGGCGAGCGGGATTATCGGCAATCCGCCACCCGGCGCTGGCGTCGTGCCGCAGGACTGCCTCAGCCAGCTCGCGCGTGCTGCGCTCATGTCCGGGTTCGCGGACGGCAGCGGAAGCGAGGGGGGTGGCTGCAGCTGCAAGCGCGGCCATCACCCGTTCACGCATCTCCGCAGCAGCCTTGCGGGTGAATGTGATCGCGATGATCTCCTCCGGCTCGTCGACGCGGGCGAGCAGCTTGAGATAACGCTGTATCAGAAGCCCGGTCTTGCCCGAGCCGGCGGGCGCCTGAACGATAAAGGAGCCCGCCGGCTCGAGTGCAAGGCTGCGCTCAGCGATATCGGGCACGCAACCCGGGGGGATCGTCGGCTCGTTCATTCCGCGTCCTCGTCCTCATCGAATCGCTCCCCCGACCGTTCATCGATACGGCACAGGAGACGGACCTCGCAAAGGCGGCAGGTATGAGGATGTTTCTTTGGATCCACAATTGCATGCCCGCCGGCAAAATCTTCCGCGAGCCCCGCAAGTGCGCCGCGCCAGGAAGCGAGCAACGATTCCCAGGACTCGTGTTCCTTGCCTTGGCGCGATTCGGAAAACGCCTTTATGCCGGGCAGCAGGTCATCGTCGCGGACAAGCGCGGTGAAACGCATGTCCCCAACCTTGACCTGCGCAAAGGCAACCGCCACCGCATCCGGCTCTGCAGCAACGAGGTACAAGGGAAGCTGCGGCTCCTCGGGACGATCGCCCAGCATGGCGCCGGACATTGGCGCGCGAACCTTGTAATCGATGACGATACGCCGTCCGTCATCGAGCTCGTCCACGCGATCCAGACGCGTGGTCAACGCGAGCCCCCCGATCTCGATGCTGCGTTTTTCCTCCACAGCTACGACCGTAAAATCCCCACGTTTTTTTTCTTCGTCGAGCCAGGCGCGCGCGAGCCGCACGAGGCGGCGCTGCTCGATCGCTGCAAAGCGTTCCGTGAACGTGGCGGGGCGATTCTTGCACGCCTGCGAGATCGCGCTTTGCGCTGCCTGCATGAGCACCGCTTCCAGGTCTGCATCGCTGATGGCATCCAGCGCGCGCTTCGTCCTGAGCCGGGTCCACACCTGGGCAAGCAGATGATGTACCAGGATGCCCCGCTCCCGCGCACCGAGACCGATCCCCGGCGTTTTCATCGTTTCCGCCCGCAGACGATGTACTGCCGATGCCCGGAACGGGCAGGCAGCCTGATCCTTGATGACGGCCAGCCCACCTGCGACAGCATTCGTACCATTCGTATCCATGCCCGGCCTTATCGCAGGGGTCCTGTCATCCCGTATGGATTCAAGCCGGCCGGACTGCTGGATCAGATCCCGGTGTGCCGGGCAAACCGGGGGCACGGGCGCAGTCTCACACTCGGCGATATCCGCAATCAGCGGACTCGGTGCCTGCTCGCCGGTGTCACCGCCGCCGGCCTGTCGCGGATGGCTCAATACCACTTCTTCTGCCGCCGAGAACCAGGCCTCGGTCAGCCGATGCGCCAGTTTCAGTGAAGCCGTTGCCGAACCTTGCGGCAATCCAGCGGATCGTTGCAGTTCAACCGGCAGCAGCGGATTGGGGTGCGACTGCAGCGGCCACGTGTCGCTGGACAAGCCCGTCACCCAGAGATGATCGAATGCAAGTCCGGCGGCTTCCAGCACGCCCAGTATCTGGATGGGAACATCTGCCGTCTCTGGCTGAAACAATACCTCGGCCGTCATCTGCCGCAGACGCGCGAGCGCACCCCGGCAACTGGCCGGCTTCGTGACGCTGTCGAGTGCGGCAAAATCGCGAAGAATCTCCTGCCATTTTTTCAATGCCTGGTATTCCGCTGAATCCAGCATGCGTTCGCCCGGAAAACCGATGATTTGCAGGGCTTCGGAAATCGCCCTGGCCAACGACGAAGGAGCATGGGTACCGGATAGCCTTGCCTTTCCGAAGGCCGCATAGGCGGACAGCCTGCGCAGCAGGATCGGGCAATCCATGCTGCCGCGCTCACGGCCGATCAAGGTGAGCAATTGCCCAAGCGTAATCGTTGGCTCGGCGTACCTGCGCAAGCGCGCGTCGAGCCGGGCACGGGCCAGCATTTCGGTTTCTCCGCCGCCAAGAAACGGGGAGCGGATCAGGCGGCTGGCGTACTCGAACTCCAGTTCCCGTTCATGGAACTCGAGCACCAGCAATGCGATATCGACCAGCGGATAGTCGCTGAGCGCGATGCCCAGCGATATGTTGAATGGAAGCTGCGGGCTGGCTCCCGGCAACCCCCATTGAACGTCCGGTTCCATCACGGAACCAAAGACGCGGGCGACTGCGCTCCGGTGCTCGGATAATCGCGGAACGATGATCCCGATGCGCGCTGTCCCATTCGCTTCCAGTCGCGCGCGCGCCCATGCTGCCGCATGGTGAAACTCATCGGCATGATCATCGCAGATCATGCGTCGCACATAGCGATTCCCCGATGCCGGTCGCAGTACCGGCTGTGCCAGCATTACGTTGCAACCGGCTTCTTCCAGCTTGAGCAGCAATGCTGCCTGCTGCGGCGTAACGATATCGAAACCGTAGCAGAACAGGCGCTTCGGTTTACGGATGCCGGCATTCCCGCATAACTCCGCCACCAGCCCGGCAAGGCGCGATCGATCGATTCGGCCTTCCCGGCTGCTTATCCGTTCGTATTGCCGGGACCAGGCATGAAACGCCTTGGCGTCCTCATTCAGGGGAAAATTCCGCAGGTGAGGAACCAGATGCCACGCATGCGCGATTTCCCATGCCTCTCGCGCAAGCCGTGCGGTTCCTGCCGCGGAAAGGAGGGTGGCGCCCGCATCCGAGCGCATGATGACATCCTCCCAAACAACCTGCTCCTGGGAAGAGGTAAGCAATGCGGGCACATCCGCCAACTGACCGGAATAGAATGCGTCCTCATAGGCGCGTTCGACGAACGCGCCTATCGGCAGGATATCAGTCGAATTCCATGCACGGCGCCCTTCCGCTGCCCGGCTCGCGTCGAAATCCCGTTTGAGCGCGGCCGCAAGACGCCGGTTTGGCGTGATGACCGTGATGTCCGTGCTATCGGCTTCCACGCCGACGGCACGGTCCGTAAAGACTTCAGTAAGGGAAACTCGGGAAAAATTCGGGATGCCGGACATCCGTCGATTGGAGACCGATGTCGATCAGCGTTCCAGTTTGTCCAGCTTGCCCGTTACTTTTGCCCAGTCGTCGGCATCGGACAAGGCATCCTTTTTCTCGATAATGGGTTTCCAGGCTTTGGATAATTCGGCATTGAGTGCGGTAAAGTGCTGTTGATCTGCAGGCACGTCATCCTCCGCATAAATCGCCTCCACCGGACACTCCGCCACGCACAGCGTGCAATCTATACATTCGTCAGGATCGATCACCAGAAAATTCGGGCCTTCGCGAAAGCAATCTACGGGACACACGTCCACGCAATCTGTGTATTTGCATTTGATGCAGCTCTCGGTTACGACATAGCTCATGACAGATCCTTGCTGTGCTCTAGAGAATTCTCCATTTTACCAGAAATCACAGAAACTCCACCACCACTCCGACTCGCTAGACCGTACAACTGGCATGGGTTTGAAGGTCGGTAGCCAGAACAATCGCACACATCGGAATGATCCTCTGCATCAGCGGAAGGCGGGCGTAAGAAGCTCCCGCGCGGCATTCTGCCCGCCAGCATCGGGCCCTTCGTCAATAGCCTGACGGACATCGACTGCGAGGGATACGACTGCCGCGCCCACAGCCGCCGGCCACTCCAGCTTCAGTGTCACTGACTGCATGATCTTCTCGAATCCGTCTTCGGACTGTGAAACGGAATAGCAGGGCTGCGCAAGCAACGCCGCTGGTGGCGAAACGGCCAGTTCGATGTGTCCACCCAGCACATCGTCATCGAGAACGATGGCATCGACAGCAGACAGTTCAAGCCGCTGACCAAAACCGCAAGGGATCTGGCCCTGATAAATATAACGTCCGCTCCACCCCTCGCAACTCGGCAGCGCAAGATTGATTTCGGTGCTGAATACGCCAGCCGCTTCATCGCCAAAACCATAGGTGGCGATCAGCCGGTTGCCCTCGAGCGTGAGCCCTTTCCGCACGTGGGGGGACCACGCCTGGATCAAACACCCTGAATCATCCGTGGGAAACGGTTCATGCCGATAGCTCACAAAATCGCCATTCACGCGATCGACGAACAGCCTGCGCGCATGGCTGTCGGGCATCATGTCGACCGCGTCGATCTTATGCTTGAAGGCGACGCGGTCGTGCGCCGATGCAATGCCGGCGCCGCCGTGGTCGTTCCCGTCGCCTCCGCCATGACTGATCTTCTGATAGTAATGCTCGGCCTGGCGCTGCAAGGTATCGCCAAAATTATGCTTCAGCACATAGGAATCGAACTCGCAGACGCTGATGCCGCCATCCAGTTTCAGTATCGCCTGGATCAGCCCATTCTGCAGATAGAGTTCCTCCACCCCATCCAGATCGGTATCTTCCATGAATCTTGCCGGGCGCGGCCCACAGGCATCCAGCATCGCTTCGAGCTCGATGATCGCTGCGAATATCGCCCGCCTGAGATGGGGCAGATACAGTCCGCCAAACAGGCCATGCCAGTACGCGTCGTTCGCCTGGGATTCATAGAGCTTCTGGCGCATGCTGTCAGTGCGTTGCGATTCAGGCAAAGACGCAAAACGTGCCGACAAACCCAGCATGCGCTTGTGCATCCAGTTGGATTCGGGATAGCGCGACAGGAAGTTTTTCCAGATGCCGCCGCGCATGAAAGCCTTGTGGCTCTCGTACCATCCATCGATCCTGGCCTGCTGGACGAGACCCGCATACACATCCGCCGGCTGGGCGGAAAGTGTCCAGGCGTTCATTTCGATATACGCGGTCGTGGGAAGATAGACGACACCGCGGGTTTTCACATTCCCATGGTAATCCCGATAGTGTTCGCTGCGTATAAGGGGAGAAGCGAGAACGCGCTGAATGAAATGTTCCAGCCAGCCCCGTTCGTACACCCACTCGTATGTTTCCGGCCAGATGCCGAATTTTTCGATGTCGTCGAAATAAACGGCGGCGCTTCGGTAAGCGGTATCCTCTCGCCCCAGAGATTCGATGTAAGCCACCGCCTCTTCGGCCGGAGAGAAAGGAAGCCTGTATCGCAGCGCTTCGGAGATGGGAAACAGATCGAGTTTGCGGCCATCCTCCTCGGTAGTGAAATATCCGTCCAGTTCCGTCACTGTCCTGCCGGCGCAAAGAAAATGGTAGTCATCCACGATCACATAGCGGATGCCGCAATCCACCAGGGCGGGAACGACCGTCGCCTCCCATACCCGTTCTGTCAGCCAGGCGCCTTGCGGGCGACCGCCCAGTCCGGTCTCCAGCTTGTCGGAAAACCGCTGGATCTGCCCGATACGGTCGCGCGCGGGAATGGCTGCCAGTATGGGCTCGGTATCGCCGGCGCCAAACAGTTCAGCCTGCCCGCGCTTCACCATTTCACGCAGCAACTCCATGTCCTCGGGGTAGTGGGCAATCAGATAATCCAGAAGCCAGCCGGAAACATGCATAGCAAAATGAAACGCCGGGTAGCGGTGAAGAACCTGCAGGAACGGCCGATAGCTGCGCTCGTGTGCATGCGCCAGCACCGATGGAAAATTACCTACCGGCTGATGGGCGTGGACGCCGAAAAGGAGGGAGACGGGTTGAGGCATCGAACTGTTTCCATGGAGAATCGTGAAAGACCGGGCTTATACAGACGCGAAAGGAGATCCCGCTTCCCCCGGCAATGTGGCTTACCAACCAGCATGCTCGAGAGATATCAGGGATTCCGCACGAATGCGCGGTTTCTTGCGCCGGAGGAACGACACGCAAATACAACGAGAGCGGTTTTGTTCCACTCTCGGCTCACATGCTGCGCACTCCCGCCGATTCGCCCGCCGAAGCGAAAGCAAGATCAGGAAGCGCGGCGCATGGCCCCTCCAGCCTCATGCGCCGCGCCGCCATGGCTGATGGTCTCCAGGACCGATACCGGGACCGGCAGCTTCAGCAGGGCGTAGAGATTGGCAAGGTTATCGCGAAACAGCTGGTCGAAGCTCGCTACCACGTACGGCGGATTATAGTCGCCCAGCCACCAGAACCAGTCGGAGCTTTCGCAGGATGCAAGCTGCCTTTCCGCTTTTGCCTTATCCTCTTCCGCGAGTCTTCCACTTTGTATCACCAGGTCATAGCTTTGCTTGGCTGCCGCGAGCAGATCCCAGGCGCGGTTCTTGTCATGATCGCCGATCCAGGTCGAAAATGTGCCGTATACCCAACTTCCCGCTGTCAGAACCGGCAGCACGGCAACGTCACTCTCTCCCATGGACGAAACATGGTCCTGATAGGTTGTCGGCCTGATCGACGGGTGATTTTCGAGAATCTCATAGAGGTCGTTGAGAAAATAATACCCGTTGTAAGGATAATACTCCCAGGCGTTTTCTCCATCGAGAATCACGCTGACCACGGGGTCCTCGCCGGGCAGCGCGCCATGGCCAATGTCCTCGAGGGAGCGCACCAGATGCTCAGCGGCATCCCTGCCGAACCATTTCGCATATTCGAAGCCGATCATGTCCGAGAGCTTTTCATCCCGAAAGAAACAGACGACATTGCTGGCCCTGCCTTCCACCCGATAAGGCCGATACAGATAGCGGCCGCGCTCAGGCAAGTGTTCGGTTGCAAGCGAATGCCGCAGGCTGTTGACCAGCACGCCCTCGCCGCTTGCACTCCACTTGCATCCATGCTCGGCCAGTATTTCCAGGAATGGCGTCGATACCGCCCCTTCCGCCGGCCAGACCCCGGCAGGCTGGATGCCGAACCGGCGCCCATGACTATCGATGGCTGACGTCAATTGAGAAGCGACACGGCTTCTTCCACCCGGATAAACAGGTTCCATTGGCAGGCTCGATCCGGGCATGCTGTCACGGGCCGAAGAAAAATCGATCAACAACGGCGCAAGCGGATGATAGTGCGGTGTCGTGGACAGCTCGATCTGGCCGGACTCAGCCAGCTTGCGATAGCGCGGAAGCAACCCCTGTATCACCTCTCCGATCACATCAAGCAATTTGGCTCGATCGAGGGAACTGAAACTGTTGCCCTGCGTCATCAGCTGTACCACGGCCTCATGGCTTCTGCGCACGCTCTCTCCGGTCCACGCAAGGTGATACCATACAAGCAGATCCGCCAGATACTGGCCGGAAAGATACGCAAGCTCCGCCTCTCCTCGCTCGCGCAGTGCCTCGTGCATGTCATGCAGCCGCTTATAAGCAGGGTACGGCTGCATCATGGTGACGTGGTTGCTGCGAAAGCAGCTGTCGAATGCCCGCAGGCGGTCCCGGGTGGAAACCTTCTCCAGGTCGGGCGTGGCAAGCAGCTTCAGGAGGGGGTCGCGCAACTCACCCGACGCGAACTGCGCGGCATAGTCTTCCAGCTGATCGAGCAACACGGGGACAAAATTGACTACGGCCTTCATGGACGGATGCGCCTCGAGGTGAGACACCATGTCGCTGTAGTCCTTGATGGCGTGCAGGTAAACCCACGGCAGCATGTATTCGCCAGTTTCGTAATTACGGTAATCCGGCTGGTGCATGTGCCATAGCAGCACGAGATTCACTGGTTGCATGTCTATTGGCCCGATAAAAGCAATAAGGCTGCTCCCTGTATTTCTGGCCTGCAGGCCGGGCAGCGCTCATCATCGTACAAAGTGTATTTTCTGGCCCAGCATTTCCGGGGTGATCAGGGTAACACCATTTTCGGTGACATAGAACCGCTGGCGGTCGGCTACCGGGTCAAAGCCGGCTATCAGCCCGGGAGGAATCACGCAATTCTTGTCCACCACCACGCGTCTCAAGCGTGATTTCCGGCCGATATCCACGTTGGGCAGGATCACCGAGTCCTCGATCAGGCTGAAGCTGCGCACCTGCACATTGGAAAACAGGAGCGAACGCCTCACTGTCGCTCCGCTGATGATGCAACCGCCCGAAACCATCGAATCCAATGCCTGACCGCGGCGATCATCGTCGTCGAAAACGAATTTCGCGGGCGGCAGCTGTTCCTGATGTGTCCAGATAGGCCACGCCTCATCGTACAGATTGAGATCGGGTATGACGTGAGTGAGATCGAGATTCGCCTCCCAGTATGCGTCCACAGTTCCGACATCGCGCCAGTACGGCACGCCGGAAGCCATGTTCACGCAACTGTCGACAAAGCGGTGGGCAAATACCCGGCTGCGGGATACGAGATAGGGAATGAGATCATTGCCGAAATCGTGGGACGAGTTGGGGTCGTCATGGTCATGGATCAACTGCTCGAACAGGAACGAGGTATTGAATACGTAGATGCCCATGCTCGCCAGCGCATGGCCGGGCTGGCCGGGAATGGGCTCTGGAGCAGAAGGTTTTTCCGCGAAACTGGTGATGCGCCAGTCATCGTTTATGCTCATGACGCCGAACGAACTCGCCTCCTCGAGCGGAATGTCGACGCAGGCGACTGTCATATCCGCCGATTTTGCCACGTGATCGGCCAGCAGCTTGCCATAATCCATCTTGTACACATGGTCCCCGCCCAGGATAAGCACATGATCGGGGTTGTGACGCCGAAGGATATCGATATTCTGATATACCGCATCCGCAGTTCCCTGATACCAGGTTTCTTCGAGCCGCTGCTGGGCAGGCAGCAGTTCAATGAATTCCTGGAATCGGCCATCCAGAAACCCCCATCCATGCTGAATATGCCGGATCAGGCTTTGTGACTTGTACTGGGTGGCGATACCGATACGTCGAACACCGGAATTGACGCAATTGGAAAGGGGGAAGTCGATGATGCGAAACTTGCCGCCGAATGGCACGGCGGGCTTGGCACGCCAATCCGTCAACTGGCGCAGGCGACTGCCGCGCCCGCCCGCCAGAATGATGGCCATGGAATTGCGCGTTATCTGGCTATTAAAACGTAAATCCTCTCGTTTCATCTGGCGAACCTTGGATAAACTTTGCTGAACCGAACCTTGTAAACCTTGCATCGATACCGGTCGCGCGAGCAACATGCCGTCACTGACACGACATTTCCCGCTGAACCATTCTTTTAGCAGCTATTCGTTAAGGAAGCGCTGAACAGCGCCTCCTTAAATTATTAACGGCTACTCGTTACATTATTACAGGTGTAGTCGCTTTCCGCAGCTAAATTCGGTTCGTCGCCCTTTCCCTTGTTCGCGCAGGCTATAATCGCCCTATGTCAGCCCATCCGCAACTGCCCGTACCGCCGGTAACGGTCGATCCTCTGCTGGAAGCACTGTTGGCGGGCCGCCTGCACGATCCCTTCTGCTACCTTGGCGCCCGCATCGAACCGGACACGAATCTCGTACGGGTATTCTACCCCTATGCGGCTGCCGTCTGGATCGATGCCGGTACCGCTTTCGAGAAAATGGCCCGTATTCACGCGGCCGGCGTTTTTGAGTGGCGAGGTGCAAACCTGCCACGCATGCCGTATCGATTGCGCATCGAGGAAAGCCGGGGCATGCATGAGGAAGCAGAGGCAGCACATGTATACGAAACATATGACGCCTACGCTTTTCTCCCGCGAATTTCCGATCATGATCTGTATCTGTTCAATGAGGGCCGGCTGCGGCAGGCTTATCGCATGCTTGGCTCTCATGCTGTCGAGACAGACGGTGTCGCCGGTGTACGTTTTGCAGTCTGGGCTCCGAATGCCGAGCGCGTCAGCGTCATAGGAGATTTCAACCGCTGGGATGGGCGGGTCAACCCCATGGCTATCCATGGCTTGAGCGGAGTCTGGGAATTGTTCATACCCGGCCTCCCGCCGGGATGCCTGTACAAGTTCGAAATACGCAATCGCAGCAGCGGCGCCATCATTGTCAAAACCGACCCCTACGCGAACTGTTACGAGTTGCGCCCGAACAGTGCCGCTCGCACGCCTTTGGTCGTGATGCCTGCCTGGCAGGATGGCAGCTGGATGGCTGCCCGGGAGGAGTGGGACTGGTTGCACGCACCGCTCAATATTTACGAGGTTCATGCCGGGTCATGGATGCGGCACCCCAACGGGCGCTTTTACTCCTATCGCGAGCTTGCCACCCATCTGATTCCCTATGTGTCGAATATGGAGTACACGCATATCGAGCTGCTGCCGATTTCAGAACATCCCCTGGATGAATCATGGGGATATCAGACCACCGGTTACTTTGCCGCCACCAGCCGCCATGGCTCACCGGATGATTTGAAGTTTTTCATTGATGCCTGCCATCAGGCAGGAATCGGTGTCATTCTCGATTGGGTGCCTGCCCATTTTCCGCGCGATTTGTTTGCCCTCGCGCGATTCGATGGCAGCGCGCTGTACGAGCACGAAGACCCACGCATGGGCCTGCACCAGGATTGGGGCACGTACATCTTCAACTATGGACGCAATGAGGTGAAATCGTTTCTTCTGTCCAGCGCGCACTACTGGCTGGCTGAATTCCATCTCGACGGCTTGAGAGTGGATGCGGTCGCATCCATGCTCTACCTGGACTATTCCCGTTCACCCGGCGAATGGCTGCCCAACAGGTATGGCGGCAGGGAAAACCTCGAAGCGATCGACTTTCTGCGCGAACTGAATATCATGGTGCATGAGGAATTTCCGGGCGCACTGACCCTGGCCGAGGAGTCGACCGCCTGGCCCGGCGTATCCCGGCCCACCTATCTGGGCGGCCTGGGGTTCTCCATGAAATGGAACATGGGGTGGATGAACGATACGCTGTCCTACATGCGCCACAATCCGATCCATCGGCGCTACCACCAGGACCAGCTCACTTTCGGCCAGCTGTATGCGTACAGCGAAAACTTCATTCTTCCGCTATCCCATGATGAAGTTGTGCATGGCAAGGGTTCGTTGCTGGCTAAAATGCCCGGGGATGCATGGCAGCAGTTTGCCAATCTGCGCCTGCTTTTCACCTACCAGATGACATCCCCCGGCAAAAAGCTCAATTTCATGGGAAATGAGTTCGGCCAGGGGCCGGAATGGAACGCTAGCTGGGAATTGAGCTGGGCTCAACTGCAATGGGAATCCCATCGGGGTGTGCAGGCAGCCTTGCGCGACCTCAATCATCTGTACTGCCGAATCCCCGCATTGCATCAGCTCGATTTCGAATCAGGGGGATTCTCATGGGTGGATTGCCATGATGCCGATAACTCTGTCATCAGTTACCTGCGCTATGCGCGCGATGGCGGCTTTGTCCTCGTCGTGCTCAACTTTACACCGGTGCCGCGCAGGCGCTACCGCATCGGGGTGCCCGCAGGGGGCATCTACAGGGAAATATTCAACAGCGATTCAGGTTCCTACGGGGGCAGCAATCTGGGCAATATGGGGCGCATGAAGGCTACCGGCATGCCGGCCATGGGACGGCCGGACTCGATTGTCATCACTCTGCCGCCACTTGCGGGAATTGTTTTTTCGCTTGAAAGCGCCTGCAATGATGCAACCCCAAAGGGATGACGGTCGATTCCGGAAATTTCCCGAGCGATACTCCGCCCTGGGACACATTTGGCGGTTCAGCATTTCCTTTCCGGCAAAATCTGACTGAAACCGGAGTAGCTCCTCCCTGCGATAGCAATTTCCCCGTAATTGCCCCGTATGAACTGGCTTGATGGACAATCTCATGACATTCGATACGTCGCACCCGAATCCGCGCATTCTCTTCGTTACACCGGAAATTCATCCACTGAATAAGACCGGCGGATTGGGAGATGTGAGCGCTGCGCTGCCGCTGGCATTGCGCAAGCTCGGTCTGGATGTGCGTATCCTGATTCCCGGCTATCCCCAGGTGCTGAAGGGATCGGAGCATATGGAACGGATAGCCGAATTTCCTGCCGAAGCTTCGTTTCCCCCCGCGACGCTGCTCTCCGCGAGACTGAAGCCGGAAACGGCGGATATTCCGCTGCTGATCATCGACTGTCCTTCATTATATTTGCGCGAAGGAGGACCCTATACCGATGACAGGGGAAAGGACTGGCCGGACAATGCCTTGCGCTTCGGTCTGCTCTCGAAGGTCGGAGCGATGCTTGCAAGTGGCGCAAGTCCACTCGCGTGGCTGCCGGAGATTGTCCACTGCAACGATTGGCAAAGTGGTCTGATACCGGCCTACCTGAATTTTCACGAAGGGGAAAAAGCGGCTTCGCTCATGGCAGTGCACAACCTCGCTTTTCAGGGC
>CAZYYR010000052.1:0-12568 GCA_964651465.1 uncultured Nitrosospira sp. | reverse complement strand
GTTCAATGCGAATGCCTGGTTTTTACAGTAGGGAGTCGAGAGAAGAAGCGCGGCATGGGCCGGAACGGTAAAAACTTCTCCATGCCAGTGAAACGCTTCGAATTGACGCAAAGGTCCGAACCAGCGCTCTGCAACAGCGTGATCGGCGACGCTGACCCCGCCCCAGCCGATTTCCTTGACCGTACTCCTGCTCACGGTGCCTCCCAGGGCCTTCGCCATCAGTTGACCGCCCAGGCAATGACCCAGAACAGGGATGTCTTTTTTGACAGCATCGCGGATGAGCGAGAGTTCCGATGCGACCCATGGCAAATCATCATTCACGCTCATGGGCCCGCCCATGAATGCCAGCCCGCTGAACGAATCGGCAGTTACGGGAACCGTTTCGCCGGCATCCACCCTGATGAGTTGCCAGGGAATGGAACGGGAATCAAGAAAAGTGGCGAGGAAACCCGGTCCCTCCGCGGGAACATGTCTGAAGACAGCAACGGGTTTCATGGATGAATACAAGGGAATTATCTGACTGGGGTGCCGCTCATGCAGGTCAGCGAATCATCGGGAGCAGACCGACGGGAGTTTCATATGAGATGGAAGAGACCCGCTGTTAGCGGGCGGTACGCCACGGAGCAATTTCCCCTTCGCCCAGCATTCTCTGGTTGGTGACCTTGATACCATCGAAATCCGCGCCTTCATGCGCGCCGACGAGGTAGGTGCCGGTTTCCACGATAACCTCCACCTGGCCTTTTGCGACGGCCACGCTGCCCCCCTTGGGCCACTTGCTGACGCTGAAACGGGTCCCCGTATCCCTGATGTAGGTGCTGCCTACTTTCACCTTTAATTTATCGGGTTTTTCTCCGTTGACGCTGAAAAAAGCAGTGCCTCTCAGCAGTTCGATGAGGAGAGGCTCGGTGTTGCTCACCGCCACGCTACTGTCGGTATCCAGGCTGATATCGATCTCGGGTGTGGCAGCAACGGTGAGACGTTGTCCCGGCACAGTCTCATGCAGCCGAGTCTTCAGGGGATTTGCAATGTACCATGAGGCAAGGCCCAGGCTCACGGCTGTGGCGATGATGGAGCCGTGTATGAGGTAAGGAAGCCACCAGCGGCTACGGATTACCGTGGGCATGAATCGTGGGGAACCTCTGAACAGGTCCCGCAAATGCCAAGTCCGCAATCTCGCTGCCGGGGCGGTTACGGGCAATTGATCTCTTGATCACGCGAGCCAAGGCTCCTGGAAAACGTTATTCTTTGGAGGGATCGGTCACGAATCCGATTCGTACCAGTCCGGCTTTTGCTGCAATGGACATGACCTGTGCAACCTGCTCGTAATGAACGCGTTTGTCGGCACGGATATGCAGTTCCATTTTGGGATTCTGCTGCACTGCCGTGGTGAAGCGCGGCGCCAGTTCATCCATCGTAACGTGCTCTCCATTCCAGTATAGAGTGGAATCGTCCCGGAGCGCAAATTCGATATGCTCCGGTTGCGTGATATTCGGACTGCTTGACGCCTTTGGGAGATCGATCTTGACCGAATGCGTCAGCAGCGGTGCAGTGATAATGAAGATCACGAGCAGCACCAGCATGACATCCACCAGCGGCACTACATTGATCTCCGCCGTTGGCAGCTGCCGATCGCTGCTGTCCATGCCGCCGAATGCCATTATGACCTCCTTTCACCCGGTGCTGCGGCGGGGGTGGCAAGCGGCGCCACGACCCGCAGTGAACGCTCATCCCCGGCCGAGCTGTTGGACTTAGATCCAACGGTGATCAGGACGAAAAGATCGTGCGCAAAGGCATCCAGGCGCGCAAGCCAGATGCGGTTACGCCGCACGAACGTGTTGTAGGCAAGTACGGCCGGAATCGCCACGGCCAGGCCCAGGGCGGTCATGATCAATGCTTCTCCCACGGGTCCTGCGACCTTGTCCAGCGTGCCCTGGCCGGACAATCCGATCTGTACCAGCGCGTGGTAAATGCCCCATACCGTGCCGAACAGTCCGATATAAGGTGCGGCCGAGCCGGCTGAAGCCATTACCGTAAGCCCGCTTTCGACCCGGTTGGCTTCCTGGTGCAGGCCGTTACGCAGCACGCGCGTGATGAATTCGCTGGCCCCGCCCGATGCGGCAAGTTTCTGCAACCCGTGTTTCTCCGAGTCGACCGCTGCGTCCATGGCCTGACGCGCAAGCTGAGCGAAGGCATTGTCATTCGGGCCTTCCTTGAGTGTGGAGCTCACTTCGTGCAGGGAACCGGCACTCCAGAAACGCTTGAGAAAAACGTCCGCCCGCTTTCCGGCAACGTAATTGGAAATACTCTTGGTCAGTATGAGGTACCAGCTTGCCACGGACAGCGCGAGCAGCAGCATCAGCACCGTGATGCCGACGCCATCCAGCTGCGTCAGAAAATTCGAGAATCCGAGACCTGTTTGCATTGGAATTAATCTCCTTGGAGTACAAAGTTGAAGGGTTGCAGGGCAATGGCGCGCACCGGCTGACCATTGCGCAGGGGCGGATTGCAGCGCCAGGTTTTTACCGCGGCCATGGCAGCCTCATCCAGCCGTTTGAAACCACTGCTGTTGAGCACGCGTGCAACGTTGACGTGGCCTTTCTCATCCAGTTCCACCCTCAGCACCAGCTTGCCCTCTTCGCCGAGGCGGCGCGACAGGGGCGGATATGCAGGCGCATTCAAATGCGGGCACGCGACGGACAGTTCCGAGGAGAGCATCACAGGACCCGCAGGCATCTGGGGACGCGGTGCTTCTGCTACCGGTTCGGGTGCGGGTTCGGGCTCCGGCTCCGCTTCTACTTCCGGAGGAGGCGGGGCGACCGGCTCGCTTTCTGTAATGACCGGCGCTTCTGCAACCAGTTGACGCACCGGCGGAGTTTTTGCCGGTTTGGGCTTGGGTGGAGGGGGGGGTGGTTCAGGTTTGGGTTCTTCCTTGGGGAGGGATGAAGGAATGAAATTCACGATCAGTGTTGCCAGTTTTTGTGGCGGAGGAATCAGTTTCTGCTGAAACAGGAAATACAGCAGTGCCCCATGCAGCACCACGACGAACATCAGGCCGGGCAGCGAAATATTCTGAAATCTCATCGATTTTTTGCCGAGGATCCTGAGTTTGACAAGGCATTTCGAGCCAGCCAGTCTTCCACGAACTGGCTGCTGACGATGCCTGTCTTGACCTGGCGCTGATGTTTTTCATCATAGAAATAGGTGCGCGGCACTTCCCCGTACCAGCGCGGATCGATTTCCATGCGCAACCGCTCGGGCATGTCTTCCGCAAAGACCCATTGGTCCATCTTGCTGACGCCATATCCTTCCGCGCGGGCGGCCAGTTGCGGTATGTCCTTTGGCGTATCGGTGGCGATCAGTACGATATCCAGGCCTGGATGGCTGCGTTTGAGCTCGCCGAACATTTTCAGTTCAGTGGGGCAATACTGGCAATCGAGCGACCATAACGCAAGAATGAAAGGTTTGCCTTCGCGGGGAGCCAGAATCTGTCCAAGGCTGCCGCTCTTGAAAGCTCGAACGGTTTCCGCTGCGCTGGCGGCACTGAAGAAACCGAGCATCAGTAGGAAAGCCGGGACAAGCATCTTTTGCAGCCAATGCGTCCGATCCCCCTCGGGATTCGGTGTGAAGCTGAAGAAACGGGGTTTGAACATGATGAAGCCGAGCATGAGTAACGTAAATCTAATTAAGAATCACTTGCAATTCAGATCGGAATTTTATCACTTAACCACATAAATCAACATAGAGCTATATCGGTTTTTTGCGACTTTTTACGCATCGAGTGTCCCGATTCGCGCTGATTTTCCGGTCAAACTGTCCCAGTGAGATATTAGAACGGGAAAACCATTATCTCAATGCGGCAAATTGTCGCAGCCGTAGCCGTAAAGCAGCGGACGGGTCATGCCGGGCATACCGGGTGTGCACTCCTGCCTGAAGCGTAGCCATTTATTCCGGAATATGGGCTGATTCGATGGCCGGATGTAACATTCCCGGCAAATCGGGAAAATTTGCTAACATTGCTGGCGTGCGAAGTCCGGCGCTATTGTTTTTTCACCTTTGGTAGGCAATTGTCCTGGCTACTCAACAGGAATTTTCCAGGTTTTTAGCTGAAACTGAACGGCGTGCCTATAAGCAGGCTTTGTTCGCAGTACGCGATGAGCATCTTGCGCTGGATATTGTCCAGGATTCCATGACGAAGCTCATCGAAAAGTATGCCGGCAAGACGGTGGAGGAACTGCCTTTTCTGTTCCAGCGCATTCTGCAGAACACCATTCGGGATTTCTACCGGAGACAGAAGACGCGTTCTCTATGGACGACCTTGTTTTCATCCCTGGTCCCTGCGCAGGAAAATGAGGATTATGATCTGCTGGAAACTTTGCAGGCGGATTCACCCTCCAACTTTACCGATCCTCATGAGCAACTGGAGCAATCCCAGCTTATCCATCTGATCGAAAAAGCGATTGAAAGCCTGCCGGCGCGTCAACGAGAAGCTTTTTTGCTGCGTTACTGGGAAGAAATGGACGTGGCGGAGACCGCGGATATCATGGGATGCTCCGAAGGAAGCGTGAAAACACATTGTTCGCGTGCAACCCATGCGCTTGCTGCAATGCTGAGAAAAGATGGAATCGAGCTATGAACGAACCTGAAGCGGGAAGAAGGGTGGCGAGATTACTGGATCGAGGGCTGGATGATATCGACCAGGGCATCCTGAACAGACTCCAGATTGCGCGGCGAGCGGCTCTCGAGGGTCGACAGGTTGCCGAAAGCGCAGTTGTGGTGGGCTCCGATGGCTCCCTGGGCAGTAGGGTCCACTGGACCGGTGGAGGAAGGACGCTGCTCACGGCACTCATGCTGTTATTGGTCCTGATGGGGGCTCTGTATTGGCAGACGCTTCAACAAAGCGACGAAAATGAGGAAATCGAGATCATGCTGCTGGCAGACGATCTGCCGATCGACGCATATCTCGACGACGAGCTGGATTCATGGTTAAATCATTCCTAGCAGCAGCGGCCTCATGCGTACTGTTCGTACTGTTTTCGGTAACCGCCCAGGCCCGTCAGCTTTCCTGGGACCAGCTCGATCCGCAGCAGAGGGAAGTGCTGGCTCCTCTGGCGGAAGAATGGAACAGCCTGGATGTCGACAAGCAGAGGAAATGGCTGGGTATCGCCAAACGCTATCCGGATATGACACCCGATGAGCAGCAGCGGGCCCGTTCACGCATGCATCACTGGTATTCGCTCACGCCGGAGCAGCGTGAGCTTGCGCGCGAGAAATACAAGACGATAAAGAATCTTCCACCGGAAAAGCGTCGGGAAATAAAGCGCAAATGGCGCGAATATGAAGTCGAGAGGGGGCACTAGCAGACTCCCTGGTGTTTCGTCGCTCATCCTTCCTGCCTTCAACCCCCTCCAGTCTTTAGTTTTCGGATTACGGTGGCGGATTACAGCAAGAGTCCCGCTTCCTCCTTGACCGATTTTCTCCACATGACGAACATCTCCGCACCCGGTCTATGGCGGCGACTGCTGAGCATGACCTATGAGTCGCTGATTCTGTTCGCCGTGCTGTTCATAGCCGGATTCATTTTCCACCTCATGTTCCGCGATACCGGGTCGCTTTATTTCCGCCCCGCGTTCCAGCTTTATCTGCTCGCCGTTGCTGGGGGTTATTTCACGTGGTTCTGGACACATGGCGGTCAGACCCTGCCCATGCAGACATGGAAGCTGCGTGTGATCAGCCTGGAAGGGGGAGGGATTTCCGGGAAGCAGGCGGTTGCACGCTACCTTTTTGCGGTCATCGGCATCTTTTTACTGGGATGCGGGATACTCTGGGCACTATTCGACCGAGAACGTCTCTTCCTGCATGATCGCCTGGCGGGAACGCGAATCGTCCGGCTGGACGAGCACACCTCGCCCCGGATTCCGAGGAATTGACTGGCTGTGTGCAAGCTGTACCATACGTTCCATGCTGGATTTACAATGACTCGAACAATGACTTGATTCGAAACGGAGGGACAGGCGTCAATGGATATTGAGAAGCTGCTCACCCCGGTTTCGCCCGATCTGCCCAGTGGACCCGACCTCGAGTACGACGCCGAGTTCATGGCGCTGGAGCAGATCGGCCGAGGCAAGCCCGAGCGGCAGATCGGTGACATAATCGTTCCAGCCGAGGATCCCGACTGGGTCGACGTCGCCCGCCGTGCCGATGCTTTGTCCGTCCGCACCCGCGATCTGCGGGTGGCCATCCTGCGAATGCGCGCGGCAACCCATCTGGAAGGTATGGCAGGGCTCGCGGCCGGCCTCGGATGGCTGCGGGGTCTGCTCGCGCAGTATTGGGAGGGCGTGCACCCCGTCCTCGATCCGGAAGACGGCCCGATCACGCGCCTGAACGTGCTTGCACTGCTGGGCAGGTCGCCACGGGAAGCGGATACGGTGCTGAAGGATGTGCGCGGCATCGGTTTCGCCAGCCCTGGGGGCCATGGACGCCTGTCGGTGCGCGACATCCTGATCACCCAGGGCAAGCTCTCCGCCGCGGGCGGCGAGGGCGCGCGCATGCTGGCCGAGGTCGAGGAAACCCTGCGCCTTCCGGAGAACGCGCCGGCCGTGCGTGCGGCACGCGAGGCGCTGGCAGCCCTGGATGGGATGCGCGCCTGCCTCGTCGAGAAGGTGGGGCCTGATTCCATGCCGGATCTGCAGTCGTTGCGCGACGTGCTCGAAACAGTGCTACAGTTGTGCGGGAGCAACGCCGAGGCAGGAGCGAATGCGATGGATGAGCAGGAAGCGGCGATGTCCGCGACGAACGAGGGATCTGCCGCAAGCGCGCTGGCGCCTGCGGTGCCCGGAGAGATTCGCAGCCGGGAAGATGCGGTACGCGCACTGGAGAGGATCTGCGAGTACATCGAACGCACCGAGCCAGCCAATCCGGCCCCCTTGTTCATCCGCAGGGGACAGCGGCTCATGACCAAGAATTTCGTCGAGATCATGCAGGATCTGGCTCCGGACAGCCTGGGCCAGATCAAGCAGATCACCGGCTTCGACCCTAAAAAGACGTAGGTTCAGGTAACCTGCATGACGATCCTGACTGATCGCGACCGACGAGGTCCAGCGGAGTCGCATCCAGTGTGATCGGCGCCGGCCCTCCTGGATCAGGGCAGGAAGAGCAGGAGTATATGCGCGGAAGGAACGTCCGTTCGATCGAGCCGGTCCCGACTAATGGCGATATTCATCGGTACCGTCTACGATGATAGATCGTGATACAGTAGAGGAGCCGCGGGCATACCACCATATATGACTGGCATCGTTTCTCGCGTGTCTTTTCGTTCATTCAAGGGGGAGGGAGGTCATGGCACAAAGCAGCCAGAAGTTCATTGCGCGCAACCGTGCGCCACGTGTCCAGATCGAGTACGACGTAGAGCTCTACGGCGCGGAAAAGAAGGTGCAGCTTCCATTTGTCATGGGTGTTCTCGCCGACCTGTCCGGGAAGCCCACCGAACCTCTGCCGCCAGTGGCGGACAGGAAGTTCCTCGACATCGATGTGGACAATTTCGATGATCGCATGAAAGCGATCCGGCCGCGCGTCGCGTTCCAGGTCCCCAATACCCTGACGGGGGAAGGGAACATCAGCGTCGATATCTCATTCGATAGCATGGATGACTTTTCGCCCGCCGCCGTGGCCCGCAAGGTCGATGCGCTCAACCGTCTGCTCGAGGCGCGCCAGCAGCTTTCCAACCTCGTGACCTACATGGATGGCAAGACCGGTGCCGAGGAGCTGATCGCGAGGGTGCTGGGCGATCCCGCACTGCTCCAGACGCTTGCGGCCAGCAGCAAGCCGGCCGAGGAAGGCGGCGCATCCTAAACCACTCAACAAGCCCAGGGAAGAAAGGAGAAGACGATGGCGGAAACGCAGCAACAGGCTCCGGGAGCCGAAGCCCCAGGATTGGAGGAAAGCGAGTTTGCATCCTTGTTGCAGAAGGAGTTCAGGCCCAAGTCGGAGGAGGCCAGGGGTGCAGTCGAGCAGGCCGTACGCACTCTCGCCGAACAGGCGCTGGTGCAAACCCAGCTCATCGGCAGCGATGTGGTCAGGTCGATCGAGGCCATCATCGCGGAACTCGACCGCAAGCTCTCCGAACAGGTGAACATGATCCTTCATCACCCGGATTTCCAGGCACTGGAGGGTGCGTGGCGGGGGCTACATCACCTGATCAACAATACAGAGACCGACGAGATGCTGAAGGTCCGCTTCATGAACATCTCGAAGAATGACCTGGGGAAGACGCTGAAGCGCTACAAGGGCGTCAGCTGGGACCAGAGCCCCCTGTTCAAGAATGTCTACGAGGCGGAGTACGGACAATTCGGCGGCGAGCCTTTCGGCTGCATGGTGGGGGATTACGCCTTCGACCACAATCCGCCGGACGTGGAGCTCCTGGGAGAGATGTCCAAGATCTCGGCCGCGGCCCACATGCCCTTCATTGCCGGCGCCAGCCCGGCTGTGATGCAAATGGATTCATGGCAGGAACTGGCAAATCCCCGCGACCTGACCAAGATTTTCACTACGCCGGAGTATGCCGCATGGCGTTCGCTGCGCGAATCGGAGGATTCCCGCTATATCGGGCTCGCCATGCCGCGGTTTCTCGCGCGCATTCCCTACGGCGCGAGAACGAATCCGGTGGAGGAATTCGATTTCGAGGAGGATACCGGCGCGGCCGATCACAGCAAATATACCTGGGCCAACGCCGCCTACGCCATGGCGGTCAATATCAACCGCTCGTTCAAGCTCTATGGTTGGTGTTCCCGCATCAGGGGCGTCGAATCGGGCGGGGCGGTGGAAGGATTGCCGGTTCATACCTTTCCCACCGACGATGGCGGCGTAGACATGAAGTGTCCCACCGAGATCGCTATCAGCGATCGGCGCGAGGCCGAGCTCGCGAAGAACGGTTTCATGCCGCTGCTGCATCGGAAGAACTCGGACCTGGCCGCCTTCATCGGCGCCCAGTCGCTGCAGAAGCCTTTCGAGTACGATGATCCTGATGCCACCGCCAACGCCAACCTCGCGGCGCGCCTGCCATACCTGTTTGCCTGCTGCCGCTTCGCCCACTACCTGAAGTGTATCGTGCGGGACAAGATTGGTTCGTTCAAGGAGCGTGACGACATGCAGAAGTGGCTGCAGAAATGGATCATGAACTACGTGGACGGCGATCCTGCCCATTCGTCCGAGACTACCAAGTCGCGCAAGCCGCTGGCCGCCGCGGAGGTGGTCGTGGAGGAGGTGGAGGGCAACCCGGGGTACTACACATCCAAGTTCTACCTGCGGCCGCATTACCAGCTCGAAGGGCTGACGGTATCGCTGCGCCTGGTATCCAAGCTTCCGTCCGCGAAGCAGGGCTAGTCCCGCGCATCTGCCCGGAACCGACCGGTCGGAAGGTATGACTCGATCATTCACAAGAGGAGGTAATCATGGCGGTAGACATGTTTTTGAAGCTGGGTGACGTGAAAGGGGAATCCAGGGACAGCGAGCACAAGGATGAGACCGACGTGCTGGCATGGAGCTGGGGGTTGAGCCAGTCGGGCACGACCCACATGGGTACCGGCGGCGGCGCGGGCAAGGTCAGCGTGAACGATCTTTCCATCACGAAATTCGTGGACAAAGGGTCGCCCGCGCTCATCATCTCCTGCTGTAACGGCAAGCACCACAGCGAAGGGGTGCTGACGGTGCGCAAGGCCGGCGAGACCGCGCTCGAATATCTCAAGATCACCATGAAGGAGGTGCTCGTCTCATCGATCTCCACCGGGGGCAGCGGCGGCGAGGACAGACTCACGGAGAACGTCACGCTCAACTTCGCCGAGTTCAAGGTCGAGTACACGCCGCAGAAAGAAGACGGCAGCGGCGACGCGGCAATCGAGGCGGGCTGGAAGATCGCCGAAAACGTCAAGGCGTAACGGATGCCAGCGACACCGCTCCCGGCCTTCCGCTGTGCCGGTGGCAGGCAATTCATTCAGTACCGGATGAGGCGCTATGGTTCTCGGTGACATGTTCCTGCGGGTCGAGAGTGCCCGGCAGGGCGCGATCAAGGGTGAGGCGCAGGATGCCAGCCACGGAGATGAGATCGACGTGATCGACTGGTCCTGGGGCATGCAGGCGAAAACCGCGCTGAGCGGAGGTGGGGAAAACCCCAAGGCCACGCTGAACGAACTGAATATCGTCAAGCGGGTCGACAGCGCCTCGACCGCCCTGATGGCGGCAATGCGCAACAACGATCTGATCAAGAAGGCAGTACTGACAGTGCGCAAGGCGGGGGAAACGCCGCACGAGTATCTCAGGATCAGCATCGAGCAGGGGCGGATTACGGCCCTGGATGTCGATACCGGCAGCTTCGCGAGCGACGGTACGGTTTCCGAGCGGCTCAGCCTTGCCTTCCAGCGCATCAGCGTGGAGTACGTGCCGCAGGGCGGGGATGGGCAGGCGCGTGGCAGCATGCTGTTCGACGCCGAGATCACCTGATGCGCCGGCCTGCAACGTTCGTGCCATGAACCCGGTCGATGCCGCCGAGCGCAGCCTGCGGGAAGGTGATCCCGCGGAAGCCCTGACGCGCCTTCAGGAGGCCGTGCGCGCCAGGCCAGGGGACGCCGGCCTGCGCATTTTCCTGTTCCAGCTCCTGTGCGTGACAGGGCAGTGGGAGCGCGCGCTCAACCAGCTCCAGGTGGTGGCCGGGCTGGATGCCGGAACCCTGGCAATGGTGCAGGCGTATCGTGAGGCCATTCATTGCGAGGTGCTGCGCGCCCAGGTGTTCAAGGGCAGCAGGACGCCCATGGTGCTAGGCCAGCCGGAGGCATGGCTGGCCTGGCTCATCGAGGCGGTGCGCCTGGATGGCGGGGGAAAACCGGAGGAAGCTGCGGCCTTGCGCGCACGGGCGTTCGAGGAAGCCCAGGGAACCGGCGGGATGCTGGACGGGCAATCCTTCGCGTGGATCATGGACGCGGACAGCCGCCTGGGCCCGGTGTGCGAGATCATTCTCAACGGCCGGTACTACTGGGTGCCCTTTTCCAGGTTCAGCCGGATTGCTATCGATCCCCCGGAGGATCTGCGCGACGTGGTATGGATGCCGGGACATGTGCGTTTCGACAACGGTGGCGAGTGCGTGGCACTGATTCCTGCCCGCTACGCGGGATCGGAAACGAGCGGCGACGGGCAGCTCCTGCTGGCGCGCAAGACTACATGGGCGGAAGTGGCGCCGGGCGTTTACCATGGAGCGGGGCAGCGCACCCTTGCGACGGATGCGGGCGAATACCCGCTCATGGATATCCGCCAGATCACGTTCGGTGCTTCTGCGGCGGACCCGGGAGAACCGGCCGTCCCGTCCCGTGGTTGACCTGATCCCGCGGGAGCGGTTGCAACCGGCTTTGCTCGACCGCCTTGCCGACGATGCGCCGGATAAGAGGACGGAGCCTGTCGCCGCGCGCGTCATGACGAAGGATCGGCTGCGCGAAGCCGTTCTGCGCGACCTTGCCTGGCTGTTCAACAGCACCAAAGCCGGCGATCGTCATTTCGACGGGTTTCCGCTCGCCGCGCGCTCCGTCGTCAACTTCGGCCTGCCCGCGTTGTCCGGCGAGACCGCCTCGACGCTGGACGTCATCGAACTGGAGCGGACGATCCGGCAGGCAATCATCGATTTCGAGCCCCGCATCACGCCTTCCAGCCTGCAGGTCGAGGTGGTGGTGAGCGACCTTCAGCTCGACCATCACAACGTGATCAGCGTGAACATCCGGGGGGATCTGTGGGCCTATCCCGTGCCGCTGGAACTGCTGCTGAGGACCGATCTGGATCTCGAGACGGGACAAGTGGAGATTCGCGACCTGGGGCGCCGCTGATGGATCCCCGCCTGCTACACCATTACAACCGGGAACTCGCCTACATGCGCGAGATGGGCGCCGAGTTTGCCGCTCAGTTTCCCAAGATCGCCGGCCGCCTCGGCATGGATGGGATCGAGGTAGCCGATCCCTACGTGGAACGGCTCATGGAAGGAATGGCATTCCTGGCCGCACGGGTACAGCTCAAGCTCGACGCCGAGTTTCCCCGCTTCACCCAGCGTCTGCTGGAAATCGTTTACCCGGGCTACCTGGCGCCCACGCCGGCGATGCTGGTGGCGCAGTTCCAGCCACAGCTCTCCGACGGCAATCTCGCGCGTGGCTTCACCATTCCGCGCGGGACCTCCCTGCGCAGCCAGCCTGGCAACAACGGCGCCATCGGCTGCGAGTTCCGTACCGCCCAGGACACCACGCTGTGGCCGCTGGAGATCGTCCATGCGGAATATTTCACTTTCGCGCCAAATCTGCCACTCGGCCGGCTGCCGCTGACACGGCCCGCCAGGGGGGGTATCCGCCTCAGGCTCAGGACCACCGCCGGATTGAAATTCAGCGAGATCGACCTCGATCGATTGCGACTGTTTTTTTCGGGCAGCGACGAGGTTGCCTTCAGGCTATACGAGCTGTGCCTGGGCGCGCCGCTCGGGGCGGTCGTGGCGCCCGCCGCCCAGCCCTGGCCCTGGCATCGGTTCCTGCCGGCGCGCGCCATCCGACCG
>CAZYYR010000051.1:0-12585 GCA_964651465.1 uncultured Nitrosospira sp. | reverse complement strand
AACTGGCAGGTCTGGCGCAATGCGCGGGCGGGGAATATTTACTATCAGGTATTGAAGCCTATTGAAAATGGATAAAGCGATCTATCCGGGCACTTTCGATCCGATCACGCGTGGCCATGAGGATCTGGTTCGGAGGGCGTCGGGTTTGTTCAGCCAGGTGGTGGTGGCGGTGGCGGCAAGCAGCGGCAAGAAACCGTTCTTCTCCCAGGACGAGCGCGTGGAAATGGCGCGCCAGATACTGGCCGATCACCATAACGTCGAAGTGATGCCCTTCTCGGGCTTGCTGATGGAGTTCGCGCAACAGCAGAATGCGCGGGTAATCCTGCGCGGTCTGCGCGCGGTATCCGATTTCGAGTATGAATTCCAGATGGCAGGGATGAACCGCAGCATCTATCCCGATGTCGAAACCCTGTTCCTGACACCGTCCGAGCAATACATGTTCATTTCCGCCACGATCGTGCGCGAGATTGCGCTATTGGGGGGAAGCGTGGACAAGTTCGTGCATCCCTCGATCGCTGCCCGGCTGCAGGTCAGAACCAGCGTTGCAACCGAGACATGATACCGAGGCTGACATGGCTTTAATGATCACTGACGAATGCATCAACTGCGACGTATGCCAGCCGGAATGCCCCAATGACGCCATCTCACAGGGTGAGGAATACTATGTGATCGATCCCGGCCTCTGCACGGAATGTGTCGGGCATCATGAGGAATCACAGTGCGTGGAAGTCTGTCCTGTGGACTGCATCATTCTCGATCCGTGCAGGGTCGAGACGGAAGAGCAGCTGTATGAGAAATACCGCGTCCTGACAAGAACGGGATAACCGCCAACCGTGCTGCGGTATCAATCCATCCCGGGAATGCCGCCTGCATTTTTCAACCTGGCGGCAGCAATCTCCTCGGGGATGGGGTAGCGCCTGGGTCCGAAAATCGCCGTTCCCACGCGCACAGTCGTGGCGCCTTCTTCGATAGCGATGTCCAGGTCCTCTGTCATGCCCATCGAAATGGTGTCCAGGCCGTAGCCTGCCTGTTTCAGCTGGTCGTAGGCCTCTTTCAGCATACGGAACTGGCTGCGCTGCAGCGCAGTCGCCTTCGTAAGTTCCGGAATGGCCATCACCCCCCGCAGCTTCAGCCGCGGCAATGTCACCACGTAGGCGGCCAGATCGACCGCCTCCTCGGGGGCCACCCCGCTCTTGCTGTCCTCTCCACTTACGTTGACCTGCAGGCAGACCTGGAGCGGGGGCAGCGATTCAGGCCTGTCCTTCGATAGTCGGTCGGCGATCTTTTTCCGGTCCACGCTATGCACCCAGGCGAAGTTCTCCGCGATACGGCGGGTCTTGTTGCTCTGTATGGGGCCGATGAAATGCCATTCGATCGGGAGGTCCGCCAGGTCGGGCATCTTCGCCAGCGCTTCCTGGAGGTAATTTTCGCCGAATATGGTTTGTCCGGCGGCAAAGGCTTCCCGCAGCCGCTCGGCGGGATTGGTCTTGCTTGCAGCCAGGAGCGTGATTTCCTCCGGCTGCCGGCCGACTTTCCGTGCAATGTCTCCGATGCGGTCCTTTACCTTCTGCAACCCCGCAGCAATAGTCGTCGTATTTGGTTCCAATTTTTTCGCCTTTATCCTGCATCCGCTCCGAGACAGCCCATCCAAGATGGCAACGCTGGCTGGGGGAGCACGAGCATAGTAGAGTGACTCATCTTGATGGTCAAGCGGCCGTCGGGCCGGAAGACCGTCCTGTCGTTGTGCAGCATGTCAGTAAACAACCCTGACATTTTCCGTCTTGAATTGCGCCGACAAGGAGTCCAGCAGCGCATCCGGGAGACTCACGCGCCACGCGTCGCCCAGTTCGAGTTCACATGCGGCAGCCTGGTTGTGATAGATGACCCGGACGGGACAAAAGTCCTGGTTCATTCCATTACGGACGCCGCTGTAAGCGCCGCTGCGATGGGGCGCGAGCAGTTCCCCGAGCCTTTGCGCATCAGCCAGTCCGTTGCAGTGAATTTCAATACGCCTGGCATGACGGACGCGCGCGCTGTCGAGGTTGTACAACTGTTCCGCGGTTATACGCAGTCCCCCCCCATACTCATCATCCCCGCCCCTGTTGCCTACCCTGGCTTCCGCCACCAGCAACTGGTCTTCTTTCAGCCAGCCGCGGGCAGATTCGAATAATTCGCTGAAGGCCACCAGTTCTATCTGCGCATGTCCGTCGTCCAGCACGATGACGCCCATTCTGCCGCGCCTTGTAACCTGCGTGCGGATCGCATAAACGATGCCGGCGAGGAGCTGTGGTTCCCGCTGGGGTATCAGCCGGTCGAGGCGCGTCCGGATGAAATCCCGCAGCTCCTCTTTGTAGGCGTGGTAGGGATGTCCGCTCAAATAGAAACCCAGCGCCATTTTTTCGTTTTTCAGTTTTTCCTTTTCCGGCCACGCCGGTACGTCGATCAGATCGCATTGTTCCAGTTTACTGCCATTTTCTCCAAACAGGCTCACCTGGTTTACGGCGCGGCCCGCTTGTTCCGCGGATTCGAGGGCAATGCCGACAGATGCAAGCAGCCTGGCACGGTCGCTATCGACCGGATCGAACGCGCCGGCGCGGATGAGCGACTCGATTACACGACGATTGACGATGCGTTTGTCCACACGGTGGCAGAAATCGAACAAATCGAGATACGGCCCCCCCTGCTCGCGCACCCTGATAATCGCGTTGATTGCGGATTCCCCCGTTCCCTTGATTGCGCCCAGGCCGTATCGTATGGTTTTTTCGTCGGTGGGAGTAAAGCGGTAACCGGACAGGTTGATGTCCGGGGGCAGCATCGCGAGCTTATTGGCAAGGCTGTCCTCGAAAAAGGCATGCACCTTGTCGGTATCATCCATATCCGCCGACAGTGTGGCCGCCATGAACTCGGCCGGATAGTGCGTTTTCAGATACGCGGTCTGGAAGGCGATCAAGGCATAGGCGGCGGCATGGGATTTATTGAAGCCGTAGCCCGCGAATTTCTCCATCAGATCGAAGAGTTCAACCCCATTGCTTTTTGTCAGGCCGTTCCTGACAGCGCCCGCGACGAACGTATCGCGATGCAGCGCCATTTCCTCGGGTTTTTTCTTGCCCATTGCGCGCCGCAGCAGATCCGCGCTGCCGAGGCTGTATCCGCCTATCACCTGCGCAATCTGCATCACCTGTTCCTGATACACCATGATGCCGTAAGTCGGTTCGAGTATCGGTTGCAGGCGCGCATCCAGATACTCCACCTTGCGCTTGCCATGCTTGCGCTCGATGAACTCCGGAATCAGGGACATGGGTCCCGGCCGGTACAACGCTACCAGAGCAATGATGTCCTCGAAACGGTCGGGCCTGGCTTTCTGCAGCAGATCTTTCATGCCGCGCGACTCGAACTGGAAGATACCGACTGCATTACCCTGCCGCAGCAGCCCATAAGTGGCCGCATCGTCCAGAGGCAGGTTTTCAAGTGAAAAGGACGCAAACGAGGTCGTATCCTGGGCATCATCCTGCTTGCGCTGCCGAATGTACCGGACGGTCCAGTCGAGGATGGTCAGGGTTCGCAATCCCAGAAAATCGAACTTCACCAGTCCGATTTTTTCAACATCATCCTTGTCCAGCTGACTGACGACCGAGTCGCCCGAGTCCGTGCAATACACGGGGCAGAAATCGGTAATCTTCCCCGACGCGATCAGCACGCCCCCTGCGTGCATGCCCACGTTGCGCGTGAGCCCCTCCAGGCGTTCGGCCAGTTCCAGCAGGTTGCGCACTTCTTCTTCCGCCTGTGCGCGCGCATTCAATTGGGGTTCCTCTGCCCGCGCCTTCTTGAGTGTCATGCCGAGTTCGAAAGGCACCAGCTTGGCCAGTTGATCGACAAAGGTGTAGGGCAGATCCAGCACCCTTCCGACATCCCGCACCACTGCCTTGGCTGCCATCGTGCCAAAGGTGGCGATCTGCGAGACGCTTTCCGCCCCATATTTCTGTTTTACGTATTCGATCACGTGTTCGCGCCCATCCTGGCAGAAATCGATATCGAAGTCAGGCATGGAAACGCGCTCCGGATTGAGAAAGCGCTCGAACAGCAGATCGTAGCGAAGCGGATCCAGGTCTGTGATGCCCAGCGAATATGCCACCAGGGACCCCGCCCCGGAACCCCGCCCCGGACCCACGGGTACGCGATGCTGCTTGGCCCAGTTTATAAAGTCGGCGACGATCAGGAAATAGCCGGCAAAGCCCATCTGCACGATGGTTTCGGCCTCGAAATCAAGCCGCGCCCGATACTTCGGCATCTCCGCCTGGCGTTGGGCGGGATCGGGAAAAAGTGTTTCCATGCGAACTGTCAGACCCGCTCCGGCTTGCTTGCGCAGATAACTTTCCAGGCTTTCATTGCCGGGAATGGGGAACAGCGGCAACCGGTTCACGCCCAGCTCCAGCGAGAGATTGCAGCGTTTGGCGATCTCGACGCTGTTGGCGAGCGCCGCGGGTACGTCGGCGAACAGTGCCGCCATTTCTGCCTGGGTCTTGAAATACTGCTCGTCCGTACAATGGCGCGCGCGGCGGCGGTCGCCCAGCACATAGCCTTCCGCGATACACACTCGCGCCTCGTGCGCGCGGTAATCGTCCGGATTCAGGAACTGCACCGGATGGGTCGCGACCACCGGCAGCCGCAGAGTGGAGGCCAGCATCAGTGAGCGCTGCACCAGCAGCTCTGCATTTGTGTGTCCTGCGCGCTGCAGTTCGATATAGAAACGGCCGGGAAACAGATCCGCCCATTCTCGCGCGAGCATGCCTGCCTGGGTCGCATCGTTCTGCATGAGTGCCAGGCCGATGTCTCCGAGGTGGGCTCCAGACAATGCAATCAGCCCGCCTGTTCCACTTTCGCTTTCCTTCAGCCAGGACTTCCTGATTTCTGCGCGCCCGCGATGCCGGTTTTCGCGGAAAGCGCGCGACAGCAGGCGGCACAACAGCAAATAACCTGGATAGGACTGGCACAATAACAGGATGCGCCCTGGTGTGTCCCGGTCGGCTTCATTGCTGATCCACGCATCGCAGCCGATTACGGGCTTGATGCCTCTGTCCCGCGCCTCCTGGTAAAACTTGACCAGCCCGAACAGGTTGGAGAGATCGGTCAGCGCCAGTGCCGGCATACCGTCTGCAACCGCTTTTGCCACGGCTTCGTCTATGCGCACGATGCCGTCCACGACCGAGTATTCGCTATGCAAGCGCAGATGAATAAAGGCAGGGGGCATGGACATGTGCACCAGGACTTGATCAAGGTATTGAAAAAAAGTTTCAGGAGGCGTGCAGCGTGGCCAGCACACCCGCGGTCTGAGCAGAACGTCCCCCCAGTTCGCCGAAAAAACCGACGATACGCTCGGGCAGCCATCTGAGCCTGCCCGGAAAGGGAGGATTCAGGAATCCCACATGTCCACCTTGTTCCGGAAACTCCAGGACAACCGCGGATGAAACATCCACCGGCTCAGGCAGCGCATGTGCCGGCATGAAAGGGTCATTGAGCGCATTGATGACGAGCGTGGGGACTTCAATATGCCTGAGCCACGGTTTGCTGCTGGACCGGGACCAGTAGTCCTCGGTATTGCGAAAGCCGTGCAAAGGCGCAGTAACCAGGTTGTCGAATTCATATAAAGTGGTGCATGCGGTCACCGCAGCCGCATCGAACAGCCCCGGAAAGCTCTCGAGCTTTCCCAGCGCCTTGCGCTTCAGCGTGTCGAGAAAATGGCGCGTGTAGAGCAGATTGAACCCCGAAGCCAGAGCGCCTCCGGCGGCCGCCAGATCCAGCGGCACCGACACCGTCGCAGCTCCATCGAGGATATGGCAGGCTTCTCGTCCCCGCTCGCCCAGCCATTTCAGCAGCGCATTGCCACCCAATGATACCCCGACGGCGTAAATGGGCGCGTTGCCACTGGAACGCGCGTTTTCCGCGCTGATGCGACGCAGTACCCAGTCTACCTCAGTCGAATCGCCTGCATGATAGGCGCGCGGCAGGCGATTGGGCGAACCGGAACAGCCGCGAAAGTGTACCACCATTCCACGCCACCCCAGTTCCTGCAGCAATTTCATAGTACTTACGACATAATGACTGGATGAGCTGCCTTCCAATCCATGAAAAAATACCACCAGGGGCGTATCCGCGCCATTGTCGAGGTGATCGATATCGATGAAATCACCGTCTTCCGCTTCCCATCGTTCGCGCCGGTATGCCATCGACGGGCGTGGAAGGAGATAGGGATAGATGGTCTGGGCATGGCCGCCCTGCAGCCACGCGGGTGCGATGTAGCTTTTTGCGAATGAAGGGAAACGGGAAGATTTCACGCTCAATTTCAGCCAGATGCTTCTGTTCGAGGGAGATGAATCGATCGCCGGGAATCGGAATGATCCGATCCGGTCGAGTCAAATATAACAAAAAATCCGCCGCACCCCATATGAAATATCGGTTCGCTCCAGAAGAAGGGCCATCCTCCCTTCGGCGTCAGCCTGGCATACTTCGGCTTGCCGCGGCAGGGGGAACATATTTGTCCGATGGTGCGGTTGGCCCGTAAAATTCCATTGCCACCGCCTGTTGATTCTTTGAAGGCCAAGGCAGCGGAGCTTCTCTACTCACTCAAGGAATGATGATGAAAATGAAATGGCTTTGGATCCTGTTTTGCATGACGTTCTCGACCGCCAGTATTGCAACCGAAGAGGATTACAAATTATGCACAATGGGCGGTTATTTTTCAGGCACCAACGACAAGTTCCTGAGCGGATTGGCCGGCCACATTGCCGCCAGGAAACACGTATTCGGCGACCCGATATGTAAAGCGGCATGGGCCAATGGGTTCAGGATCGGAGAAAAGCTGACGAAAACCGGAAAGATCAAGGATCCGGCAGAGCGTGAGATTGTTCAACAGGCAATCGAATTCAGTTCAAAGATATACGAGACGATCAGTTCGCGTATTAATTTCTAAAGCGAGGATCCCTGCAAGGATGAGGACTGTTCCCCCGCTCTCCCGATGCGCGTACCCGCAGGATTCCCTGCATAGTGGATATGCTTGCATGAGTTCCGGCGCTTACTGTTTGCGAGAGATGCGAAGATGATGCCGGGATAGATAGTACCTCGGTACAGTGCCATGCAAGCGGCCTGACTCCTATAATCCGCGGAGCGAAATGACCTCGCTTCACAAGGAGTCTCCCGTGTCTTGGATTTTTAATGGCATTTTAGCCGCTGTTTCCCGATATTCCTACGCACTCAACCCATCCGAAAGCCCTCCTCAAAGAGGGCCGGTACCAAAGGGTATCTATGAATGGCCGGACGATGGCCATGAGTGCGATATCGTCGGAGAATCGTATTATCAGGATTCAATAAAAAGTCTTGCCGGGCCGAATGGCGAGTACGTTCGCAACAAAAAGTACCAGGCATTTCTTATGCTTGAAGATGACAATCCGCATGACAGCCAGGCCGTGCGGGTGGATATCGAGGGAATGACCGTCGGATATCTCGGCCGGGACGATGCGCGCAGCTTCCGGTGCAAACTTTCGGCAAAAAAACTTGATGGACAGATGACCGCTTGTAAGGCCTGGATTACAGGTGGCCGAGGCCCGAATGGCGGAAAACGGAGCTACGGGATCTGTCTTGGCATCGAGGGATTCGAATGGTGACACTTTTCTCCACCTGAAGTCGTTCAACAAAAAGAGGAAAAAGAAGCAAAAAAAAACAAATTGAGGAAGTAGATAGCCAGAGCTTGACGTTGCGGCGGATTTTTTATTGCTGTGTATGCTACCGAACAATGCTCAGCAATTTCCTTTGATAAGGTGTCTCCATGCAGCTCATCATAACGGATGGGAGGCAATCTTAAAGGAGATTCCCATGAACAAAGATCAAGTCAAAGGTACAGCCAAAGACATCGCCGGCAAAGTCCAGCGTGAGGTAGGAGAATTGACGGGTGATAAAGAGCAGCAGGCCAAAGGGCTTGCCAAACAGGCAGAAGGGAAAGTGCAAAAAGGCGTTGGGGATGCAAAAGAGAGCATCAAGGACGCTGCCGACAAGCTCTGAGACACTCGATAAAGGAACTCAACCCCGTCTTTTCATATCTTAATCAGCAGGGAAGCCACAGTTTAAGTCACCCTCCCCAGGTGCAGGCGACTGAGGCTTTCCCTGCCGCTCTCTTGCCCTCTTAGGAGGGCATTTTTTATTGTGGTGCACGTTTATGCACACACCGGGACTACTCCAGCAAACATTAAAGAAAGGAGGAATTTTGGTCGTTAAGTAGTCAGCCCTGAACAATTTGATTTTCAGGAATAAGTTGCTATAAGCTGGTGGTCAGCTCTGTCCGCATTTGCTGCTTGCCAACCACCAGCCCTTCCTTGTGAGTTGTGGCCACCGACACTCTCACCCCAAACTCATAGGGCTGGCGCACCTTGCCCTTGCCGATGCACTCCACTTCCGGCGCATGCAGACTGTAGAGCTTGTGGCTGTCCTTGGGCTGTTGCTTCAGTAGCCGCTCCACCTTGTCCAGCAACTCACTTACCTTAGGCCTGAGGTGCTCGGTCACCTGGGACAATTGGCGCTGTACGTCGCGCCAGACACGGCCGACCACGGTCTTGAGCTTCTTTAAGTGACTGCGCATGCGCTTGTATTGTCTGGCATGGGCGTAGCGGGCAATCTTGCCTGCGAGCCTGGGAGCGACACGGCTGTAGTTCTGGCGCAATGTGATTCCGGCTTCTGCCATAAGCTTCACCAGTTGTTCCCGCCCGCGGTTCAGAAGCTTGCTGTCTGTGGGATAGGCAATAGCTTTCTCCTGGACTGTCTACGATGACCTTATTCAGACTCTGCCGTTTGATCACCTTGGCTGATGCCGCTGCACGGATAGTCTGGGCCAATAACCATTCCATCCCACCTGCTCCAATCCGCTGTCGCCAACGGGTAAGTGAACTCGGGTCAATGGGTGGATTGTGCTGGAACCAGGTTTCACCACAGAACAATTGCCAGTAGGGATTTTCCACCCAGCCCCATACCACCTCTTCGTCCGATAGCGCAAAGGTGTGTTGCAGGTACATGAGTCCAGCCACCAGGCGCGGCGCAGTCGCAGGACGTCCACGACCGGAAGGGAAAAAGTCTCCCCACTCATGCTCGAACACTGACCAGTCGATATGCTGCGCAAGTTGCGCCAAGGGGTGTTTTGGGTTGACCAGTTCATCCAGGCGTTGGCGAAACAGGTCATTGCTCTTCGGTGTGCTTGGCTTTGGTCCCACCACAACTCCCTAAATTTGCAAGGAAATTGCAGTAATTTTACCAAAACAGGCAAGTTCAACTACGCAAATTCAGAGATCTAGATAATAAAATCAGCAGGTTATTGAATTATTCAGAGCCGACTACCTATTATAATTGCCTTGCCCGCTCGCCCTTGATGTACTTAATTACTTCATCTGCCTCGGGGGATGATTTCGCTATCAAGCCCTGCCAATGATTATTTTCACGGAAGCCAAGGATGCTATTAATCTCTGATGCAGGTATTGAAAGCTCTATCATCTCGCGGAAAAAGAATATCAATCCCCACGTTTCGCCATCCACATCCATACCCCAAAGTTTCTCGGCCAATTCCAGGCTAACAATAGATTCACTGAGAACACCTACCCTGTTAATCTGCCCACCTTGTCTGAATAGGAATAGGCATTGGCGCGGAAACATCTTGAGTGACTGACTGAACCGTTCAAGCTTAGCGCCCCATATAAATACCGTTCCTTTCTCGCAAACCAACTCAAGTGCTTGACGAATTTCTACGTCGACCAGGAATCGTTGGATGTGCTTTAAGTGGATTGGTTTTTCTAGAGTGCCTTTCGCATTCCTTCTAGCGAAGGGATTTGTAACTTGCTGAAGCGCAACCGTAGGCATAAAGCGTCCATTGAAGCTTTAGCAGTGTTTATCGTGGGGCGAAGTGGCAATATGGTAGCAATGGAAATAAAAGAGCGATTACATCACTACATAACTACTTGTTTTATTGGTAGGCCGTGGCAGATTCGAACTGCCGACCAACGGATTAAAAGTCCGCTGCTCTACCGGCTGAGCTAACGGCCCACGTTTCCCCTTGTTTTACCCTGTTCCAAGGGACGTGCATTATACCGGCTGACCCCATCGATATAAAGCTTTTTGGTACAGGCGTGCGCTTCACAGATTGCCTGGCTGGCCCGTTTGGCCGCACAATCCGTTTTTGAGTTGCGGCAGGCCCAAGGATCCTTTTTTGAGCAGCGACGTACTCGTCATAGGCGGTGGAGTTGCCGGGCTTGCCACTGCGCACGAACTGTTGCGGCAGGGCGCTACGGTGACACTGCTGGAGCGTAATCGCTGCGGCCGGGAAGCATCCTGGGCGGGGGCGGGCATCCTTTCGCCATTGCTTCCGTGGGATTATCCCGATTCCGTGACGCAACTGAGCCGGCTGAGTAACGGGTTGTACCCGCAGTTCATCGAGGCACTACGGGCAGAAACGGGTATCGATCCGGAATATCGGGCCAGCGGCATGCTGGTACTGGTGGATGCGTCAACCGGTTCTGCAGATTCGGGGGGGCATGCGGAACATGCCGGCACTGCTGTCGCTGAACGCTGGTGCGCGCGCCAAGGCTTCCCGCTTAGAAAGGTGCGTTCCCATGAAATCGAGCCCGCGCTTGGGCGTGACCAGCCGGCACTGTGGCTGCCGGATGTGTGCCAGGTGAGAACCCCGCGCCTGCTGCGGGCGCTGATGGTGGCCGTTAAGCAGCGCGGGGGAGCGGTCATTGAACATGCCGAAGTGACGGGCTGGGAGATCGAGGACCGGCGCGTGCGGCATGTCATGACGTGCGGAGGAGAGCAATATGCCGCAGCCGCCTATGTGGTCGCTGCAGGCGCATGGAGCCGCGAACTGCTGGGTGAGCATGCGCAGAAGCTCGAGATATGGCCGGTACGGGGCCAGATCCTGCTGCTCAAGGGGCAGGTAGGCCTGCTGCGTACGATGGTGCTGGAGGAGGGGAATAACTTTTATTTGATCCCTCGTGCGGACGGCCACATCCTTGCGGGCAGCACGCTCGAAGAAGTGGGTTTCGACCGGCGCACCACCGCTCAGGCGCGCGATATGTTGCTGGCCCACGCACATGCGCTGGTGCCTGAGCTGAGCGAGGCGGCGCTGGCCGGTCACTGGGCCGGCCTGCGTCCGGCATCGCCCCACAACATACCCGTCATCGGCCGGCATCCCCTCCTCTCCAACCTCTATCTCAACAGCGGCCATTACCGCTATGGCGTAACGATGGCCCCGGCGAGCGCACAGCTTGTTGCCAACCTAGTGCTGAACAAGCCCCAGCCGCTGGAAGTCGCGCCCTATCGATGGAAGACAAGTCCGGGGTAGCCTTTCTTTATACCCTGGTGATATCGCCAGGGGGCTGGCTTTATGCGGGAAACGGGGAATGATAGTATTGCAGAGTTCAACGAGCGGATGACGGAGTACATGCATTATGGCTGGCCATAGCAAGTGGGCTAATATCAAGCACAAGAAAGCGGCACAGGACGCGAAACGCGGCAAGATTTTCACGCGGCTCATCAAGGAAATCACCGTTGCAGCGCGATTGGGCGGCGGGGAAATCGGCAGCAATCCGCGCTTGCGCCTGGCGGTGGACAAGGCTTACGAACAGAACATGCCCAAGGAAAATGTCGAACGCGCCATCAAGCGTGGCAGCGGCGATCTGGAAGGGGTGAATTACGAAGAAATACGATATGAAGGCTATGGCATTGCGGGCGCTGCCGTGCTGGTCGACTGCATGACCGACAACCGGGTGCGCACCGTGGCGGATGTGCGGCATGCATTTACCAAGTACGGCGGCAATCTCGGCACCGACGGTTCCGTGGCGTTCCTGTTCAAGCATTGCGGTCAACTGCTTTTCGCGCCGGGCACGGATGAAGACAAGCTGATGGAGGTGGCGCTGGAAGCAGGAGCGGACGATGTGATCGCCAACGATGACGGAAGCATCGAAGTCATCACCGCGCCGTACGAGTTCGTCGGGGTCAGGGAAGGGCTGGAAAAAGCCGGTTTCAAGGCAGAACTCGGCGAAGTGATCATGAAGCCCGTCAATGAAACTCCGCTGAATGGCGATGATGCCTTGAAAATGCAGAAGCTGCTCGACGCGCTGGAAAATATCGATGACGTACAAGAGGTTTACACGACTGCGGTGATGGATGGATAGTTGTCTGGCAGCTTGGGAAGCGCTGAATAAATTTCCGCTGGCGCGACGGCGGCTTTGCGGGATGGAATGCGCGAAAGGCGACGAAGCGAATGGCCGATCCCCTTCGCCAGGAGCCGGACAAGGCAGACCGCCCGCAAAGCCCCGTCCCATCCGGGTTGCGTTAAAATCGGGCGCTCATCGCGTTGCGCTCCTTGGCATCGTAGTCCCCGCTACGACCTGCGTCGCGCGCCTTATGATCATCCCGATTTTAACAGCAACGCGTCCAGCGGAGATTTGTTCAGCGCTTCCCTGGATCAAGTCGGGAATATCCGCAGAGGTAAAAAACCCCAAGAGGTAAGAGAATCCGTATCCTTGGCATAGATCCCGGCTTGCGAGTCACTGG
>CAZYYR010000050.1:0-13520 GCA_964651465.1 uncultured Nitrosospira sp. | reverse complement strand
CCTCTGTTCGCAAGCCTGCGAAAGTGGTGAGAAAAGCGGTATTTCCCGTTGCCGGCCTGGGGACGCGATTCCTGCCCGCGACCAAGGCAGTTGCTAAAGAAATGCTGCCTATCGTGGATAAGCCTCTGATTCAGTATGCGGTTGATGAGGCGGCGGCAGCGGGCATCGAAGAGATCATTTTCATCACCCATCGCCGTAAACGGTCCATTGAAGATCACATTCATCGGGCTGTCGAACTGGAAAACGAACTGGCATCGCAGGGTAAGCATGCTTCCCTGAAAATGCTGCGGCAATTGACGCCGAGCGGTGTTCGTTTCAGCTTCGTGCGGCAGGAGGAGCCGCGGGGGCTGGGTCATGCCATCCATTGTGCGCGCCATCTGGTAGGTAACGAGCCTTTTGCGGTACTGCTTCCGGATGACCTGATCGATGCGGAACCCCCGGTTCTTGCGCAGATGATCGCGCAGTATGAACAGACCTTGAACAGCCTCATTGCCGTTCGGGAGGTTGCGCGCGAGGAAACGGGCCATTATGGAATCGTGGATGCCTGCAACGACAAGGATAGCCGCATCATGAAGATCCGCAGCCTGGTGGAGAAGCCGTCTCCCGGGGAGGCCCCCTCCACCCTGGCAATCGTCGGACGTTATGTACTCTCCCCCGCTATTTTTGACTGCATTGCGAATCTTGATCCGGGAACAGGAGGAGAGATTCAGCTTACAGACGGCATCTCACGGCTGCTTGAGTTGGAGCCGGTAATGGCTTACCGTTATCTGGGCAGACATTACGATTGCGGCAGCAAGGCAGGGTTTCTGGAGGCGACGATCGCGTATGGCCTGAAGCATCCTGAGGTAGGCGACGCGTTCCGGCAGATACTGTTGCGGATGGGAAAGGAATTGGTGCAAGAGAAGAAGGATCCGGTGAATCTCGCTGCCGCCCAGGCGCAAGAGGCGTCAGTAATGCTGAAGAGCGCTTCGGCCTGATTCAGCCGGGACGGGGACCGGAATGACGATGCGGTAGGGATTTCCATCCGGTTGATGAAAGATTTCGAGGCTCTTCCGCTTCCTCCCTATGAAAAAGTTGATTGCGAGGGGCTAGCTGGGGTTTAGTCGTTCTGCCCGTCGACGTTGGAGGTTGCCATCATTTCACCAAAACGTAGCATTCGCGCCGGCGACCAGAGCGGATTGAACAGCAGCCGGTTTTTCGGGAACAGCATAATTACCGTCGAACCCAGTTGAAACCGGCCCATTTCCTCACCCTTCCTGAAAGCCACCTGCTGTGAATCATATCGCCACTCGCATGTTTCCCTGATACGCTCCGGATTCCGGGGATTCACGACCCCGTGCCATACCGTGGATATGCTGCCAACGATGGTTGCGCCTATGAGTGCCAGTATAAACGGACCTTGTTCCGATTCAAATACGCAGATCACCCGTTCGTTGCGCGCAAACAGATCGGGAACGCCGCGGACCGTCCTCGGATTGACCGAGAACAGTGTACCGGGGACATAGATCATGCGCACCAGACGCCCATGGCAGGGCATATGCACCCGGTGATAGTCCTTGGGGCTTAAATAAATGGTGGCAAAACTCCCCCCCTGAAATACCTCCGCGAGCGCTGCATCGCCTCCCACCAGTGCCGTGGCCGAGTAACTGTGCCTCTTGGCCTGGAATATCTGATCGCCGGAAATAATGCCGAGCTGGCTGATGACACCATCCGCTGGGCAGATATAGTCAGCCTGGGCAATGGGACGCTTATCCAGTCGCAATGCCCGCGTAAAAAAATCGTTGAAGCTCCGATAGCTCTCGATATCGGGATTGAGAGCTTCATCCATGTTCACGCCGTAATGGCTTACGAACCGTCGAATGATGAATGTCGTGAGCCATCCTGCCTGAGCATCTGCAATGCGTCCTGCCAGCACGGTCATTGCCTGCTTGGGCAGGAGGTATTGGGGAAATACGGAAAAGGAAGCGTTTAACAATTTGAGATACCCGAAGCCAAACGTACGATTATAGTGCCTTGGTTCGATTAAGTCCTACTTACTTTGGGACTCCCGGCAATGGGAAAGTTCCATCCCACCGCATTCCTCCTTATTCGTCCTTCCGTTCCGATTCACCTCGGCGACGACCAGTACATTCGGAAATCAGTTTTCCTGCCGGAGTATCGGAACAAGCACGCTTTGCTGTACATTCTCCAGCGTTCTTTGTTCTTCCTGTTGCTGGAGTTCCCACATATGCGCATAGGATCCGTTGACCGCGAGCAATTCGGCGTGCGTGCCTTGTTCGACGATACGGCCTTGCTCCATCACCAGGATCCGATCCGCCTCAACCACGGTTGACAATCGATGGGCAATGGTCAGCGTGGTACGGTCTGCCGCCACCCGTTTGAGTTCTGCCTGAATAGCCTTTTCAGATTTGGAGTCGAGTGCCGAAGTTGCCTCGTCAAAAATCAGAATGGCGGGATTTTTGAGAATCGCCCTGGCAATGGCAACCCGCTGTTTTTCGCCTCCCGAAAGCTTCAGTCCCCGTTCGCCAACGGAGGTCTCATATTGAGCCGGCAGGCTCTCGATGAATTCGTCGATATGCGCGGACCTTGCCGCTTCGATGACTTCCTCCCGGCTAGCGCTCGGACGCCCGTAGGCGATATTGTAGTAAATGGTGTCGTTGAACAGTACCGAGTCCTGCGGAACGATTCCGATGGCGCTCCGCAGGCTTTTCTGGGTAACGTTCCTGATGTCCTGGCCGTTTACCAGTATCCGGCCAGACGTAATGTCGTAGAAGCGAAACAGCAGCCGTGACAAAGTGGACTTGCCGGACCCGCTATGTCCCACCACCGCAAGGTTATGTCCTGCCGGAATGTCGAAGCTGACATCGAACAGTATCTGGCGGTTGGAATCGTAGCCAAAGTTGACGTTTTCGAAGTGTATTGCCGCGTCACCGGGAGAAAGGTCGGCTGCTCCCGGATGATCCTGCACTTCTTCATCCTCGCCCAGCAAGCTGAACATCCGCTCCATGTCTGCAAGCGAATGCTTGATTTCCCGGTAAACGAAGCCGAGAAATTGCAGCGGCATGTAGAGTTGCAACATGTAGGCATTGACCAGTACCAGGTCACCCAGTGACATGCTGCCTTCTATTATCCCGTCAGCCGCCAGCCATAGCAGCGAGGTGACCCCGATCGCGATGATCACGCTCTGCCCGGAGTTGAGCAGCGCGAGCGACGTCTGGTTGCGTACCGCCGCTTTTTCCCAGTTTTGCATGTGGGCATCGTAGCGTTGTGCTTCCCAGGACTCATTGCTGAAATACTTGACCGTTTCGTAGTTCAACAGGCTATCTATGGCCTGCGTGTTGGCCTTCGAGTCCATGTCGTTCATGGTGCGGCGGAAAATCATGCGCCATTCCGTCACGACCAGTGTAAGCCCGATGTATGCGCCCAGCGTGGCGAAGATGATTATCGTGAACCAGACATCGTAACGCGTGAGAAGAATGCCCATGACCAGGCCGATTTCGAGCAGCGTAGGCAGAATACTGAACAGCATGAAGTTGAGCAGGAAGGAGATGCCGCGCGTGCCGCGTTCGATATCACGCGATACGCCACCCGTCTGGCGCTGGAGATGAAAACGTAGCGACAGCGCGTGCAGGTGCATGAACACTTTTATTGCTGCTCTCCGGATCGCCCGTTGCGTGACCTTGGCGAATATGGCATCGCGCAATTCGCCGAACAAGGTGCTGCACAGCCGCAATAGTCCGTAACCCAGCAATAACAGCGCTGGAAGGGTGAGGAGCGCGCGAGGCTGATCCAGCGCGTCGATAATCTCCTTGAGAATCAGCGGGACCGAGACGTTGGCGAGTTTTGCCAGGATCAGGAGGGTGAACGCCGCAATCACCCGCCACTTGAATTCCCACAGGTAGGGCAGGAGGGCGCCGATGGTTTTCCAGTCGTTCCGGTTGGCCGGCGGTTTTTCCAGACGGGTGGGTCGCATTACATGGTTAAAGTTATTGGGGGATAAGGCACAGGATGAAGTGTACCGCGGGGATTCCCGTTATAGGGTTATCGAAAATCTGCGGAGCGTGTAAACCGGCGAACTTGCATTTGCATTAAAGTACATAACGGAATAGGGTTATACCAGCGAGAACCATAAGGATGGGGAGTAATAAGGGTTGAGAGTCAAGGGGATAAAAGCCGCCGGCATCGTTCAGCGGCTTCTCTGGCTGAAGGCGCTGACAGTCCGTTTGCGGATTACATACATTCCGGGAGATAAAATAAATGGAAATAACCTGTTATCGCGATGCTGAGGTCGCACGCGATTCTCGTTACCTGCCTGCCGAGACTTATAATCTCGCAGTCATATTGCTCGCGGGATGCCCGACGGGGCACTTATTCGTTCCCATTCGTTCCATGCAATATATGGCTATTGTCGATGCGACGGAATTCATTTTCATCGATATCCAGCGAAAATGCTGGATCGACATCGCGTGGCTCAATTTTCGTTCCCGCGCGCGGACCGCGCTGGATCAGCCGGTGGAGTACGAGGCGGCCTATTACCGTGACGATCTGAGTGTGGTCATGTCGCGGCTCCAGACAGAGTTTCCGCGTGCGCTGGAAGCCCTCGCGGGCAAGGTGCGTCTGGAAGGACCCGCGCGGATCTTTAAGTTTCGGACACGGCAGGGTTCAGCAGCGCCCGGATAGGAGGTGGATTCCCCGTTGCGCCCCGGAAGGCGCAAGCAGCCGGATGGCGAGTGAGCATGAGAAGCGGCGCAGCAGGCGTTGCAGGGAAGCTGCTGTGAGGCACCGCCGATATACGGAGCGCAGACGAAAAGAGCGCCTCGTGCCTAGGGCTCGGGACGCTCCTTTCTCGCTGCACTGCCAAGGGGGATCGCGATACTGTATTCCTAATGAAGATACCGCAAGGGTTCATGCGGGATTGCCGGATAACTCCTCATTTGCACCCTCATCACCATCCAGATCAACTGTACCTTCCTGAAACACCCGGCTTGCCCGGATATCTTCGGCTTCGATGGTTATCAGGTCGGTGCGTGAAAGGTTCTTCTTTGCTCCTTCGAACAGGCGATTTGCCTGGCGCAATCTTGACCTGTCCAGGGCATTGCGAACCGAGCGGGCATTCGCAAAATGCTCTAGCTTCATCCTCAACTGAATATATTCGCCGAACGCCTTTTCGGCTTCAGCACTGAAGCGGTAATTCTGCGCTGCCAGCATGAGCTTGGCAATGGCCACCAGCTCATCCGGAGTATAGTCTGGAAAATCGATATGATGAGCGATCCGTGAACGCATGCCCGGGTTGCTGCGGAAGAACTTGTCCATGCGGTCCTTGTACCCGGCAAGGATGACAACCAGATCCTCCCGGTTGTTCTCCATCACCTGCAGCAGAATTTCGATCGACTCCGCGCCATAATCGCGTTCGTTCTCGGGTTTGTAGAGATAATAGGCCTCGTCGATGAACAGCACCCCGCCCATTGCCTTCTTAATGACTTCCTTGGTTTTGGGTGCGGTGTGACCGATATATTGTCCCACCAGGTCATCACGGGTAACGGAAACAAGATGTCCTTCACGCACATAACCCAGGCGATGCAGGATCTCGGACATGCGCTGTGCGACCGTCGTTTTTCCGGTGCCCGGGTTGCCGGTAAAAGACATGTGCAGGCTGGGCGCACCGGCGGTAAGGTCCAGTTTCTTGCGGACGCGGTCCACGAGCAGCAAGGCCGCGGTTTCGCGGATGCGGGTTTTTACCGGCTTCAAGCCGATCAGTTCCCGATCGAGCTTATCCAGTACTTCCTTGATATTCGAGTTGCGAAACTCGGCATCAAGATCAATGGAACCGCTATCGGAAGGGACGAGTTCGTTTGGGTGTTTTTTCACGTTTGATCCACACGATTAAGCCATCGTATTAAATGCGGATATTGGCTTTATTTTGACTTAACAAAATACGGAATTGCTTCCGAGTTCAGGATCGGGCACAGGCGGATAATCAGGCAATTCATCACTCCTTTCCCCCTGTGCCCCGGATTGTTCCCCTCCCTTCAAAGGGAAGGGAGGAACTGGTCAATACCGTTCGGCTTCGGGTTTATCAGTTGCGTAGGAATGAATGGTGTAACGAATGCTACGGCCTTCCACTTCCTGGCGCACCAGGCCAAAGCCCGGTTCTGTCTTCGGACGATTGACGATATAAGACATAGTCGGACTTTCCACGCCGCGCGTAGAGTTGAATGCGGTCACCCGGATGTAATGGCTGGGATACGTTTTGCGGCAGTCATTGATTTCCGCCAGAATGCCGGCGGGGTCCTTCAGGTCGAACATCGGGTTGCCGAACATTTCCCAGTACGTGTTGCGGGGATGCGGGTCATCGGTATATTCGATACCTATCGCCCATCCGTTCTTCAGCGCATATTTGATTTGCGCCGAAATCTGCTTGTCCGTCAGCGGGGGCAGGAAAGAGAACTGACCTTGCGTGAGGTGATTTCCTATGTTGGTCATCATAATTATTTTCTCCTTGTGTGGTTAGACGCTGGCCGTGGTGGAAGGCACAAAATCGGCCGTGTCGGTGGATTCATAATTGAAGGTGATATCCTTCCATGTATCCAGCGCCTGCTTGAGCGGCGTGCACCATTTGGCGGCTGCTTCCAGGATCTGGGGACCTTCCTTCACATAGTCGCGACCTTCGTTACGCGCCAGTACCATTGCTTCCAGTGCAACACGATTCGCCACCGCACCGGCCTGGATGCCCTGCGGGTGTCCGATGGTGCCACCGCCGAATTGCAGTATCACGTCTTCGCCCAGGTAATCCAGCAACTGGTGCATCTGGCCGGCGTGAATGCCGCCTGAGGCAACCGGCATGACCTTGTTCAGCGAGGCCCAGTCCTGATCAAAGAACAGGCCGTGCTCGAGGCTGACAGAAGTTTGCGGATCACGCAGCGTGTCGTAGAAGCCCTTGATCATGAGCGGATCGCCCTCGAGCTTGCCGACCACGGTACCTGCATGAATGTGATCGACGCCCGCCATGCGCATCCATTTGCAGATGACGCGGAAGTTCATCCCGTGGTTCTTCTGGCGGGAATAGGTGGAGTTGCCGGCACGGTGCAGGTGCAGGATCATATCGTTCTTCCGCGCCCACTTCGCCATCGACTGGATTGCGGTGTAGCCGATCACCAGGTCGATCATGATGATGACGGAGCCAAGCGACTTGGCGAATTCCGCACGCTCGTACATGTCTTCCATCGTGCCCGCGGTGACGTTCAGGTAATGGCCCTTGACTTCACCGGTCGCGGCGGAAGCCTTGTTGACAGCTTCCATACAGTACAGGAAGCGGTCGCGCCAGTGCATGAAAGGCTGCGAGTTGATGTTCTCGTCGTCCTTCATGAAGTCGAGGCCGCCCTTGAGCCCTTCATATACGACGCGGCCATAGTTACGGCCGGAGAGGCCCAGTTTTGGTTTGGTCGTGGCGCCCAGCAGAGGCCGGCCGAATTTATCGAGACGTTCGCGCTCTACTACAATGCCGGTAGCGGGACCCTGGAAAGTTTTCAGGTAAGCGACGGGGATGCGCATGTCTTCCAGGCGCAGTGCCTTCACTGCCTTGAAACCGAATACGTTGCCGATGATCGAAGCGGTCAGGTTGGCAATGGAGCCTGGTTCGAACAGGTCGAGATCGTACGCGATGTAGGCGAAATACTGGGCTTCGGTCTTGGTGCCGGGACCAGTGTTGGGAACCAGTTCAGAACGGTAGGCCTTGGCGCGGTAGAGCTCGCAGGCGGTCAGCCGGTCGGTCCAAACCACGGTCCAGGTTGCGGTGGAAGATTCGCCGGCCACAGCGGCGGCGGCTTCCTCATGATCCACTCCCGCCTGAGGCGTAATGCGGAACAGGGCGATGACATCCGTATCCTTGGGCACATAGTCGGCATCCCAGTAGCCCATCTTCTTGTAGGGGATAACGCCTGACTTGTAGCGTTCCTTGCCTTTGATTTCTTGACTCATGACAGTTCTCCTCGTAAGGGTAATAAAGGTACTACAGAAAGAAATTGTAGCGGGAATTACTATAAATAACAGTCACATGTTTTGATTGTTATGATAACATTCTGCTTATACATAAGCACTTCCGCCGCGGGCCGCAGCAAAGATGCTCCATATTACCTTAAGACAGCTGAAAGTTTTTGAATCGGTTGCACGCCACCTGAGCTTTTCGCGGGCCGCGGAAGAGCTCCACCTTACCCAACCCGCTGTTTCCATGCAGATCAAACAGCTGGAAGGCAGCGTCGATCTGCCTCTGTTCGAACAGATGGGCAAGAAGACTTACCTGACCGATGCGGGGCGCGAACTTTATCATTACAGCCGGACGATCTCGCAGCAGTTGGCCGACATGGAACTGGCTCTGGACGAACTGAAGGGGCTGAAAAGCGGAAAACTCAATATTTCCGTGGTCAGCACGGCGAACTATTTCGCTGCCAATCTGCTGGCAAAATTCTGTCAGCGCTATCCTGGAGTCACGGTAAGCCTGAATGTCTCCAATCGTGAGACCGTACTCAAGCACCTGGCGGACAACCTGACTGATCTCGCCATCATGGGCCAGCCTCCGGACGGCCTTGATATCGTCACCGAGTCGTTCATGGAAAATCCCCTGGTTGTCATCGCGCCCCCCAGCCATCCTTTATGCGACGTGCGGCACATTCCTGTGAAGAGATTGGAGCAGGAGACTTTCCTGGTGCGTGAACCGGGCTCCGGTACCCGGGGGGCGATGGAACGTTTTTTCGCGGCTCACCGAATCGTGCTCAACAGGGGCATGGAAACGGATACCAGCGCGGCCATCAAGCAGGCCGTCCAGGCGGGGATGGGGCTGGGCATCATGTCAGTGCATACCGCCGAGCTGGAACTGGAGACGAAGCGGCTCAGAATTCTGGATGTGCAGGATTTTCCGATCATTCGGCATTGGCATGTCGTGTATCGGAAAAACAAACGCCTGTCGAACATGGCCCAGGCGTTTCGGGATTTTCTGCTGAAGGAAGCCCGCACATTGATGCCGCAGGTGGAGAGCGGGTGATCTCCTTCTTCCTCGGTCCGAGGCTTTTCTTCGGTTGAGCCGCGCTCAACCTTGGTCGTGTCCCCCTCCGGATTCGGGCGCTGCATGCCCTTTTCGGCGCTTTATTTTTCCTATCATCACAAAAAAGAGCGGTACGAAGAAAATTGCCAGGAACGTGGCTGCGAGCATGCCTCCGAAGACCCCCGTTCCAATGGAATGCCGGCTTGCGGCGCCGGCTCCGGCGGCGATCACCAGAGGAAACACGCCGAGTATGAATGCCAGCGAAGTCATGATGATGGGTCGGAAGCGAAGCCGTGCCGCTTCGATCGCGGCATCCGTCAGCGATGCGCCCGCCGCGTACCGCTGATTGGCAAACTCGACGATCAGGATCGCATTCTTGGCGGACAGACCGATCAATGTCACCAGTCCGATCTGAAAGTAGATGTCGTTGCTGAGCCCGCGTGTCCAGATCGCCAGCAAGGCTCCCAGTACGCCAAACGGTATGGCCAGGATGACGGCGAAGGGAATGGACCAGCTTTCATAGAGAGCAGCCAGTACCAGAAAGACCATGAGCAGGGCGAATGCAAACACCAGACCGGATTTCCCCCCTGCCTGGTGTTCCTGGAAGGAAATGCCGCTCCACTCGATCGCGTAGCCCTTGGGAGCCAGCACTTCATTCGCTACCTGCTCCAGTGCCTGCAGCGCCTGGCCGGAACTGTAGCCCGCCGCGGCGCCGCCGAGAACGAGCGCGGAATTGAATCCGTTGAAGTGGGTAACCGGGTCAGGTCCGCTGGTAAATTCGGTTGTAACGACCGAATCGAGGGGGATCATGATGGAACTCTTGTCATTCTCGCTGACTCCGCTGCGGGCACGGACATAGACCTTGCTGATATCGTCCGGGCTGGAACGGAACTCCGGAAGTGCTTCAGTCTGGACCCGGTAGATGCGGCCGAATTTCACGAAATCGTTGACGTACAGGTTGCCGAAAAAGGCCTGCATGGTGTCGAAGACCTCGGAAATGGGTACACCGAGTGCCTTGGCCCGCTCACGATCCACCTGGGCATACAGCCGGGGGGCGCTCACACGGAAGTTGGTGCTGGCAGCGGCAATGGCAGGATGCTCCACAGCCTTGGCGACAAACTCCTCGGCCGCGGCGGCAAACTCGACAAAATCACCCCCCGCGGGATCCTGTACCTGGAGGGAGAAGCCGCCCGTAGACCCGAGGCCCCGGATGGAAGGTGCATTGAAGGCCAGGATCAGCGCCTCGGGAATTTTCGCGAACTCCTCGAACGCCGCTGCGATCAACCCGGGAGCCTGTTCCTCCGGGTTCGGGCGCTCGCTCCAGGCGTGCAGGGGCACGAACATCGTTGCCTGGTTGGCGCCTCGGGTGCCGAACACGAAGTTCTGTCCGGCCAGAGCATCTGTAGAATGTATCGCGGGAATCGACAGGAAATATTTCTCGATCCTGCTCAGCACTTCGATGGTGCGCTCTTTGGAAGCTCCGTCCGGCAACTGGAGCACAGTAATGAAATAACCCTGGTCTTCTTCCGGCAGGAAACTGTCCGGAATGGTCCTGAAGAGGCCTAGAATGACCAGGACCAGCACGCCGAATACGGCGAGGGCCATGATCGAGCGCTTGAGAAGGATCGCCACGCCATTCACATACCGGGTCTGGGTCCAGCCAAACCCCCGGTTGAATATTTTCCAGACACCCGCGGGTTCGCCGTGCCCCGGCTTGAGAACCAGGGCGCACAGGGCAGGGCTGAGGGTCAGTGCGACAAATCCGGAGATCGCTACGGACAGTGCGATGGTGATGGCGAACTGCTTGTAGAGTTCGCCGGTAATTCCGCCCAGAAAAGCGACCGGTATGAATACCGCAGCCAGTACGAGCACGATTGCGATGACGGGCCCGGTCACTTCATCCATGGCTTTTTTTGCCGCCTCCCGGGGTAGCAGGCCACCTTGCGTCATGTGGCGTTCGACATTCTCCACCACTACGATTGCATCATCCACCACGATGCCGATAGCGAGCACCATGCCGAACAGGGTCAGCGTATTGATCGAGAATCCCAGCGCCGCCATGCCGGCCAGCGTTCCGATGAGCGAGATGGGGACAGCGATGGCAGGGATGAGCGTTGCGCGCCAGCTCTGCAGAAAAACAAATACGACCAGTATGACTAGCAGTGTCGCTTCCACCAGGGTCTTGAGCACTTCCTTGATGGAGACTTCAATGAATGTGGTGGTGTCGTAAGGGATATCGTAGGAAACGCCCGCTGGAAAACTATGGGCGACCTTGTCCATTTCCTGGCGGATGCGCTGGACCGTGTCGAGTGCATTGGCTTCGGGGGCGAGAAAAGTCAGGAGGAAGGTATTCGGTTTGCCGTTCCAGCGCCCCTCCAGGTCATAGGATTGGGCGCCCAGCTCCACTTTTGCGATATCCCGCATCCTTACCATGGAGCCGTCCGGATAGGCTCTCACGATCATGTTCTCAAACTCGGTGACGTCGCTCATGCGTCCGCTGGTGATGACCGGAATCGTGAGTTCCGTTCCCCGCGGCGCAGGTTCGCGTCCTATTCTCCCTGCCGGAAAGTCCCGGTTCTGCTCACGCACCACGGCGGCGATCTCGCTCGGAATGAGGTCCAGCTGCGCCATGCGCACGGGATCGAGAATCAGCCGCATGGAATAATTCTGGCTGCCGAAGATGATGGCGTCCCCCACGCCCGGAAGGCGCTTGATATTATCGAGGACCCGGAGCAGCGCGTAATTCGAGAGGAAAACGGTATCGTGCCGCGGGTCCGTGGAGCTCAGCGCAATGACCGCCAGCAGGTCCGGAGACATCTTTTTAACCGTTATCCCTTGCCGGACGACTTCATCCGGAAGCTGGGGCTCGGCGAGGCGCTGCCTGTTCTGTGTCTGCACCTGTGCGATGTCCACGTCCGTTCCGATCTCGAACGTGAGCTTCATGGTCATGTGCCCATCGTTCGAACTGGTGGATTCGTAGTACAGGAGATTGTCGATGCCGGGGAGCTGGACTTCGATGGGGCGCGCCACGGATTCCGCGACGACTTCCGCGCTGGCGCCGGGATAGTCCGCCTCGATCTGCACCATAGGCGGGGTTATTTGCGGAAACTGCGCAATCGGCAGACTTCGCAACGCCACAAGGCCCACCACTACGATAATGATGGAAACGACCGAGGCGAAAATCGGACGATCGATGAAAAAATGGGAATTCATGGCGCTTCCCGGCCGGATTCATCCTCTTCCGTTCGCGCACCCGGAGGCGCGCTCGGGGGCGTCTGTTTGCCCTCATACGGAACGGTACTGACCTGCACTCCCGGCCGGACGCGATGAAAACCTTCCGCCACGACGCGTTCTCCGGGACGGAGGCCACTTTCGATCAGCCAGTCCTTTCCATGCCATGAACTGGCCTCGACCGGACGAAGCTCAGCCGTTTCCGCATCATCGACTACATAGACGAACGATCCGCTGGGGCCTTGCTGCACGGCCCGTTGTGGAATGAGAATGGCATCGGTGCGGATATACCCCTTGATGCGGATCCTGACGAACTGTCCAGGATAGAAATAGGATTGCCCGGGGGAAAAACCGCCTTCCGGATTGGGAAAGGTGAACCGCCCCTGCAGGGTGCCGGTTTCGGGCCGCAGGGAAACATCCGAGAAATCGAGCACGCCTTCCTCCGGATAGACGCTGCCATCCGAGAAAGTCATCACGCCACGCAGCTGGAAGATATCGGGTCTCTGTACCTTGTGTTCCGCAAGCTCCCGGCGGCGGCGGAGAAGGTAGCTTTCGGGCACGTTGACATTGACGTACATGGGATCCAGCTGATCAATGGTGGTAAGCAGCGTCGTCTGCGCCGAGACCAGGCGGCCCTCGTAGAAATGGCTGCGCCCGATCCGGCCGTTCACCGGTGCAACGATTAGCGTGTTGTCAAGATCGAATTTCGCCTTGATCAGGTCGCTTTGCGCAGCTTCCAGCGCAGCCTTGGCGCTCAGCATTTCGGCTACCGCGTCATCGACGTTCTTCTGGCTGACTGCCTGCTCTTCCAGCAGGGGCTTCACGCGTGCGGCTTCCTGCTGAGCCTGAACCAGCCGTGCCTGGGTCTGGGCAACTCTCGCATTGCTGCTGAGGTAGGCGGCCCTGAACGGCACCGGATCGATGAGGTACAGCTTGTCGTTTTCCTTGACGTTCCGGCCTTCCGTAAAAAAAACTTTCTTGATGATTCCCGTTACCTGTGGTCGAATCTCCACCGGCCGGAATGCCTGTGTTTGTCCAATGAATTCCGGCTCGTCCGGAACCGTTTTCGTGGTTACTGTAATGACTTCCACCTCAGGCACAGGCTGGACTGCATCGGGCGGTTTCGATGAGCAACCGCCAAATGCAGCCAGGAGAAGTCCCAAGCCGATACCCGTGATCATTCGAGTAGGCGGCATCATTGGAGAGAGTGGATTCATATGCGCATTTCCCGGCAGTTTCAGCATGCAGAAAA
>CAZYYR010000049.1:0-13563 GCA_964651465.1 uncultured Nitrosospira sp. | reverse complement strand
GGGCTTTTCGCCCACTCTTCCGTGGCCGTAGTGACGATCCCGCGTCAGGCCGGGAATATCTGCCACGATGGCATCGCGGGTCCGGGTCAGACGGTTGAAAAGCGTCGATTTTCCGACATTTGGCCGTCCGACCAGTACGAGGGTGGGCTTCATGGTTCAGGTAATCTCAAATAATACCGGGACGCTCATGAAGATAAAAAGACCGATCTTCGCTGCAGCCAAGGTTTGCTGGAGCTCGTGCGGAGACCGAATTGGCCGAGGCCGGTCTATACTCCAAATGCGTAGAGGCCGCCTTTTCGGGTCTGCACCACGACACCATTGGGCAGGGAGACCGCGCGGGCAGTGATGGGGCTCTCGTCGGTACCCGAACGGGACAGAATGGCACCGTTGTCGTTCCTGATGACACTCACATAACCTTGGGAATCGCCTACCACGATGCGGGCATCCCGGACCAGCGGCGGGGACAATTTGAGCCCGTTGAAAAGATCCTGGGCCCACATGCTCGTGCCATCCCTTTTATCGTAAGCGACGACAGCACCACGGGTCTCGCTTACATATAGATAATGGCTATCCATTGCGACACCCGCATTGCTGGACACGTCCCGTGCCCAGATCGGATTCCCCGTGGCAATTTCAAAACAGGCGACACGCCCCTGGTACGCCACGGCACATACCTGCTGTTCGTCCATTACCGGCACGCTGGTGACATCGGAAATCCTTTCCAGTTCCGTTGCACCCCGCGGCCGGGATACCACAGCTTCCCACGCCGCAGCGCCATTGGCCAGGTTCAGGGCAACCAGTTTTCCCCCCGGGAAACCGGCGTATACCATGTCGCGGGCGATCAGGGCGCCGGCAAAGCTTCGCACGGTCAGCGACGGCGTCGCGCCCTGGTAAATCCATTTCCGCTTGCCCGTTGCCGCATCGAGGCCGTAGATCCGGCTGTCTCCCGTGCGCACCACCACGATCCCCCCGGCTGCCTGGGGTGGGCTCAGCACCTCGGTGGACACCTGTGTCGTCCATAAAGGATTGCCGCTTTTCTCGTCGAATGCGAGCACCTCGCCCTTGAAGGTCCCGACGAGCAGCAAGCCATCTCCGGTGCCAATGCCGCCAGACAGCCGCTGCTTGGTGTCGATCACGCCCGAAGCCTTGCCCGATACCGGATCGAAGCGCACGACGCGCCCATCCATACCCGTGGCATATATCGCCTCCGCGGCGGATACGGGGACGAAAACCGCTGCCTCTCCTTCTTCGACAGTGGTTTCCCACAGCGGACGCGCCACGGGAATCGCTTCCAACTGGGCGATCTGCTCGGGGCTCATCTCGATCCCGCCGCCCCCGAAGAGTTCGGTGAGACCGGACACATCGATATCCGCCAGGCTGCGGGCCGTATCGCGCACCAGATCGGTGACGCCCGCGCATGCGGAAAGCAGGCATGCCGAGAGCAGCAACAGCATGTGCCCCCGCATGGACATGCGGCCTTGGCACGCACCTTGCTCGATGTATCTCCGCCTTTCCCCATTCTCGGAAAATGAAGCGCGAGCACCTGCCGGAACCGGCGCTTTACCGGGAGGCTCCCGGAATGAGGATTTGGCGACAGGCATGAGTCCAGATTTCAAGATAAAGGGGAACTTCGAGGGAAAAACCTTGCAGGAAAAGAATGCTGACTCGCCAACACCTGATCGATCACCGGATCAGGATATTAACTGGTCCGACACGTGCCGGGTCGCGTCTCGTTCGGCTCCGGCTCGCGCGGATCAACCCGCGCTCGCCAGCGCATCCAGCTTCATCTGGACGATATTGTGATAATTGTTCTGCTTGCCCAGCTTTGCGACTGCGGTCTGATAGGCAGCGCGGGCGTCTTCTGTTTTACCCGCGGCGGCAAGTATGTCGCCCTTCAGATCGGCATAAAGGCCATCGAACGACTCTCCATGCGGGGAATCCAGCAGACGGGCAGCCTCATCGTATTTTTTCTCATCCAGCAGCACACCTGCCAGGCGCAGTCGCGCCAGGTCCTTCAGTTCGTCCTCGCTAGCGTTGTCCGTCACCCACTGAAGCCGGTTTCTCGCGTTCTGCATGTCACCGGACTCGAAGCTTGCCTGTGCCGAGATCAGCGCGCCACGCGAAGCATAACCGCTTGCCGGAAAACCTTCCATGAGCAATCCGGCGGCATCGCTGATCTTCTGGGGATCACCGCTTCCGCGCACCTGAAGCAGTGTGTCGTACAATTCAACCGCCTGTTCGGTCTGCTGCGCCTTGTAGTACTTCCAGGCCTGCGAACCTCCGACGCCGGCGACGACCACCGCCACGAACATGATGATCGTCGAGCCGTATACTTTCCACCAGGTTTTCAGCTCATCTATATTTTCCAGCTCTTCCGGATTATATGCCATTTGACTTCCAAATCAAAATGTTCGATTACGCGCTTCTCAACAGATCCGCCGCTTCCGCGAGCCCGACCCTGACCTGCTCGGCCGCCTCGCGCAACGGCTTGATGCTTATTTCGCCAGCCTGTGCCTCGTCTTCCCCGATAATGATCGCAAAGCGCGCCCCGCTGACGTCGGCTTTCTTCATCTGCGCCTTGAAACTCCCTGCACCGCAATGAAGAATGGCCTTGATCCCCCGGTCGCGCAAGTGTCTCGCGGTCTCCCAGGCGAGGCCATCGGCCGCTGCTCCCTGGTGTATCACGTAGGCATCCGGCAGGGAACGTGGCACCTCGTCGGAACGCTCGGCCACGAGTCCGAGCACCCGTTCCACTCCCAGGGCAAAACCGCATGCAGGCGCAGACTTGCCGCCAATCTGCTCCACCAGTCCGTCATAACGTCCCCCGGCGCATATGGTACCCTGCGCGCCCAGCCTGTCGGTCGTCCATTCGAATACCGTGCGATTATAGTAATCGAGACCTCTCACCAGGCGGGGATTGATTTCGAAGCCGATACTCTGCGATCGCAGGATATGCTGCAATCTTTCGAAATGCGCCAATGAGTCCTCGTCCAGGTCATCCAGCAGGCGTGGGGCATTCTCGATGATTTCTCTCATCTCAGGGTTCTTGCTGTCGAGTATCCGCAGCGGGTTACTGTGGAGGCGCCTGGAAGCATCCTCATCGAGCTTGCCCAGATGCCGCTCCAGATATTGTGTCAGCCGTGCGCGATGGACGGCACGTGATTCGATGCTGCCGAGCGTGCCGATTTCAAGCCGCACATCGGCAATCCCCAGCCTTTTCCAGAGTTCCGCGCACATGATGATGAGCTCGGCATCGATATCCGGACCGGCGTATCCCAAGGCTTCGGCACCGACCTGATGGAATTGGCGGTAGCGTCCCTTCTGGGGACGCTCGTGGCGGAACATCGGTCCGGAATAATACAATCTCTGTGGGCCTGCGTAGAGCAGGTTGTGTTCCAGTGCAGCCCGTACGCAGGAGGCGGTCCCTTCCGGACGAAGCGTCAGGCTGTCCCCGTTGAGATGATCGAGAAAGGAATACATCTCCTTCTCGACAATATCCGTTACCGCACCGATCGAACGCACGAAGAGGTCGGTCGGCTCCACAATCGGCATGCGAATGTTGCGATAGCCGTAAGCCGCCATCCAGTCGCGCACGACCTGTTCAAAAAACTCCCAGAGATGGATCTGATCAGGCAGGATGTCATTCATCCCGCGAATCGCCTGGATTCCTCTAGTGGGCATCGACTGATTTCTTCGGGTATTTCATCTGGACGTATTCGTCGACGATCTGGCGAAACTCCCCGGCGATGTTGTCGCCCTTGAGGGTCACAGCCTTCTGCCCATCCACATACACGGGTGCCACCGGCCTCTCTCCCGAACCCGGCAGGCTGATGCCGATATTGGCATGCTTGCTTTCTCCCGGGCCGTTGACGACGCACCCCATCACCGCCAACGTCATGTTCTCCACGCCTTCGTACTCTTCCCGCCACACCAGCATCTGGTTGCGCACGTATCCCTGGATGCTCTCCGCCAGTTCCTGGAAATAGGTGCTGGTCGTCCGTCCGCAACCCGGACACGCCGCGACCAGCGGCACGAAAGCGCGCAGGCCGGTGGTTTGCAGAATTTCCTGGGCAACGACGACTTCGCGTGCGCGATCACCACCCGGTTCGGGTGTAAGAGATATGCGTATGGTATCGCCCGTGCCTTCCAGCAGCAGAACGGACAGCGCGGCGGTGGAGGCTACGATTCCCTTCGATCCCATGCCTGCCTCGGTCAGCCCCAGGTGCAGCGCGTAATCGCACCGTGCCGCCAGATCGCGATAGACGGCGATCAGATCCCGCACGCCGCTCATCTTGCAGGACAGCACGATCCGGTCGCGGCCCAGCCCGATTTCCTCCGCCCGGGCCGCGCTTTGCAGCGCAGAGGTAATCAGTGCCTCGTGCATCACCGCCGATGCATCCTTCGGATCGGTGGAGCGTGCATTGTCGTCCATCATGCGCGCCAGCAGTTCCGGATCGAGGCTCCCCCAGTTGACGCCGATGCGTACCGGCTTGCCATACTTGCAGGCGGTCTCGATCAGGATGGTGAATTGCTCGTCGCGCTTCCTGCCATGGCCCACGTTCCCTGGATTGATACGATACTTGGACAGTGCCTGCGCGCATGCCGGATACTCGGTCACCAGTTTGTGGCCATTGAAGTGAAAATCGCCTATCAGCGGAACATCGCAACCCATGTCGTCGAGACGCGCCCGGATAGCCGGCACTGCACGCGCGGCCGCGGGGGTATTGACGGTAATGCGCACCAGTTCCGAGCCGGCGCGAGCGAGTTGCGCCACCTGCACCGCAGTGGCGACCTCATCTTCCGTATCGGTATTGGTCATGGACTGCACCACTACGGGCGCGCCACCGCCGATCCTGATCTTGTCAACCTGGACGCCTACGCTGTTTCTGCGCGGCGGAAAAACATCGTGTGACATGGTCATATAAGAATGAATCCAGTGGTTGAAATGCTATTCGAGTTCAAGACGCGCCGTACCCCCGTACTGGTTGGTATAAGGCGCAAGATCGATCGGCTTGCTATTGTAGACCAGCTTGACGTCCACTGCGTTGCCGATCACTAGCGAATATGGCGGCACGCCACGCAGAATCTGCTCGGTACCTGGAGGATTGATGCGGGAAAGAAGCAGGCGGCCATGGCCATCCTTGACTTCAGTCCACGATTCCCCCCCAAACATCAGGTGGATGCCATTAGCGCCCACATACTCCGATCTGCTGTACTCCGACCCGCCACCAATGGCACTGCCGAGGCCTGCCGATTCCGAACCCATCGGAGCTGGCGCAACCGGTGGAAACGACACCGCCGGTCCGGGTGCAGCGATTGAGGGTGCATGCCATTGCTCTGCGGCCGGGGGAGGCGTGGGAGCAGGTCCGACCAAAACCGGGGCATCCAGCTTCTGTTCGCCGGCTTCCAGACTGCCGGGTGCGGCACCGCTGGCGGAAAGGGCGGCGGATGGCTGAAGTTGCAGCTGCAGCGCGGACTGGTCCGCCTCCACCTTTGGCTCAGCCGTCACGCTCGGCTGTTTTTCGACATCGGCCTCACTGCTCCGATAGATCTCGTAAGCCAGCAGCAGCAACGCGATAATGATCCCCGCGCCAATGATCAGGTTGCGCCTGGCGCGCCGCTGATCCGATGGAAACGGGATCCCCTCGATGGCAGGCGGAATGATTTGAGCAGGAGGCGGAGGAACGGCCCGTTCCAGCGCTCGCAGCAAGGGCGCGTCATCCAGTTGCAGCAGCTTGGCATAATTTCGCACGAACCCGCGCAGAAATGTCCCGCTGGCAAGCTGGTCGTACTCATCCGTTTCCAGCGCATTCACCTGCTTTGCCGATAACCGCAACTGCCGCGCGACATCCTGGATACTGATATCACGCTCCAGCCGTGCTGCGCGCAGCATCTGGCCCACCCCCACGGCGGATTGCGGCCGGGTTCCCGCCCGCGCTTGCCGGCTGATGTCGTTGTCGTCAGGTGCGTCCATTACCCGAATCCATCCTCACGCGACAGCGCACGCGGGGTTTCCGAAACGTCTTTCCAATATCACGAAAATACAGCATGGGATTGCCTCATCCCGCCGCTTCTGCAGCCCTGCCCGCCGACCGGCGCGTCCTGTCCTGTACTTTACCGGCAAGCTGCCCGCACGCGGCGGCAATCTCATCCCCGCGCGTCCTGCGCACGGTCGTTATCAACCCAGCCTGCATCAGCACGTCCCGGAAGCGCGCGACAACCTCGGGCGGTGAGCGGCGGTAACCACTGCCCGGAAAAGGATTGAAAGGGATGAGATTGAACTTGCACGGCGTATTCCGTACCAGCTGCACCAGTTCACGGGCATGAGCCACGCTGTCGTTGATACCGTCCAGCATGACGTACTCGAACGTGATGAAATCCCGTGGCGCCGATTCCAGATACCGTTCGCACGCAGCCAGCAATTCCCTGATCGGGTACTTCCTGTTGATCGGCACCAGCTCATCCCGAAGCGCGTCACTGGGCGCGTGCAGCGATACCGCCAGCGCTACCGGGCAACGCTCGCGCAGCCGGTCCATGGCCGGCACCAGGCCCGAGGTGCTGACTGTCACCCGCCGCCGGGACAATCCGTACGCATCGTCGTCCAGCATCAGGTCCAGCGCAGTGACAACGTTTTCGAAATTAGCCAGCGGCTCGCCCATCCCCATCATGACCACATTCGTCACAGCGCGGTCGCGTCCCGGCATTCCTTCGAAATCGTTCGCCAGCGACTTGTTGGCCCACCACAACTGACCGATGATCTCGGCTACCGTCAGATTCCGGTTGAATCCTTGCTTGCCGGTCGAGCAGAACGTGCATGCCAGCGCGCAACCCACCTGGCTGGAAATACAGAGTGTCCCGCGAGTGGGTTCCGGTATGAAAACGGTCTCAATACCATTGCCCGCCCCCACTTCCAGCAGCCACTTACGCGTGCCGTCAGCGGCCGTATGATCACTGATCACATGGGGCGCTTCAATCACGGCGGTGGTGGAAAGCTTGTTGCGCAACGCCTTCGCCAGATCGCTCATGGCAGAAAAATCCGCTTCGCCGGAACGATGTATCCAGCGCAGCAGCTGCCGGGCACGAAACGGCTTCTCACCGATTTCGGCACAGAACCCGGCAAGCGCCTTCGCATCGAAATCAAGCAGGTTGACGTTCATCGTGTCGAGCACTTATTCCTGGCGGGAATAAACGTTGAATTGCGGAAAAAAATAAGCGATCTCGGAGGCTGCGGTTTCAGAGGCATCCGAACCGTGAACGGCATTGGCGTCGATACTGTCGGCGAAGTCCGCGCGGATGGTTCCCTTCTCCGCCTTTTTCGGATCCGTCGCACCCATCAGATCCCGGTTTTTCCTGATCGCGTCCTCGCCTTCCAGCACCTGTACCATGACCGGACCCGAGATCATGAATTTCACCAGATCATTAAAAAAAGGGCGCGCGCGATGTACCGCATAAAACCCCTCTGCATCGGCCTGGGAAAGATGCAGCATGCGCGCCGCAACGATTTTCAGCCCGCCTTTTTCGAAACGGGAATAAATTTCCCCGATGACATTTTTTGCCACTGCATCAGGCTTGATGATAGACAGCGTTCTTTCGACAGACATCAAATACTCCCGCTAAATTAATATATTAATGATACATTTTATCAAAAAACCCACTTGTTCGCCGGGAAATCGGGACCACCGTCAAAGCAGACGCCCGGTCCATGCACGGCAGGAAAAAACGAAGGCTGCTTGCAACCACGGGGTTCCCTCAGGAGACCGGGTAGTTCCCAAACTCCGCTAATCCAGCTTCACGACTTGCGTCTGCGTGGGCCACGTGCCGCGTGAAATCATCTTTGCGCCATCGAAAGCCACGTAGCTCTGCCGGCCGTAATGCGGCAGCGGGCGCGCAAGCGCCGCCAGGGATTCGACATCGCGGGCCGACACGACCGCAATCATTGCACCGTCCGGCCGGCTTACCGTCCAGGCCTGCGCCGAACCCACACCCGCCACGTTTGCCGGCCGTGCGGGCAGGTGGTTGCGCACAAGCCACGCATCCACCTGCGGCTGCAGGCCGATCACCAGCGTCGGCACAGCCGGCAGGCTCCCGGCCTCCGGGGTTACTTTCGGCATGCGGCGCTGAAGTTTTTGAGCAAGCGTTTCTGCAACCGTACGCGCCTCGCCGCCTTCCGGCAGCAGAATAGCTGCCGCAGCCCTGTCCACCATCACCTGCCGCAGGATTGGCGGAGCCTCATCGGTGCTCAGCCGCCGGAACAACCGCAGGTCTGGATCCAGTGCCACCGCCGCCGGCCTGGAACTGACATCGATAGTAAATGTCTTGCGCGCGCTTTCCAGATCCAGCGCATGATACTCCTCACCCTCTCCTGTCCGGATCGCAACCGGCACCTGCAGCCGGTACACAGGCTCCGCCTGCTCAAGCGTGACGGTAACGCGATAACGACCGGAATCCGACCTGGCCTGGGTCGCACTGGCAATACGAACGACCGGCGCACCCGTGCGCGTGAGCCACTGCTCGAAGAATACCTGCATATCCCGTCCTGAAGCCGTCTGGAAGGCATGCTGCAGGTCCTGCCACGAGGCGATGCGGAAACGTTGCTCGCGCCAGAATGCCTGGAGCGCCCGATCGAAGGTTTCGCGACCGACTAGATCGCGCAACATCAGAAACATCATGGCGGACTTGTTATAGCCGACGATCTGGGATGCTCCATGCGTACGTGACGTAAACGTGGCGAGGGGCGTATCCTGCCCCGGCGCAAGCGCGGCAAAGTCCCGCAGCCAGCCTTGCCGCATTTCATGCGCCGCCTGCGGGCTTTCCCGCTCCTTGTAGGCGTAGTCCGCCATGAACGTCGTCAGGCCCTCCGACCAGTTGCCCTTCCCGTAATCCGGATACACTCCGTTTCCCCACCAGTTATGCAGCACTTCATGGCCCAGCGAGGTGGAGCGGATAAAAGGAAGGCGCAATACCTCCAGCCCCAGATAGGTGAGCGTTGGCATGCCGAAGCCCGTGGGCGTCGGACTCGAGACGATGCTGAATTCCGTGAACGGATAATGGCCGATCCACGATTCATACAGATCGATATAGCCTCTTGCCGAATCGAGGTAGGAACCGGCGAGATCCGCTATCTGCGGATGAAAATAGGTACGCAGCTGGATAGGCTTGCCTCCCGCTCCGGGCATGGTGCGTGTTTCCACGACATAAGGTCCGGCCATGAGATCGATGCCGCCCGTCGGTGACGGGAATTCGAAACGTGCACGGTACCCGTCAGCGGAATCCGATTCTTCTGTCAGACGCCCGGCCACGATCCCCCGCTGTCCTGGCGGAAGCTCGATATCCAGGGAATAGCTGGCGAGCTTGTCCGCCAGAAACGGATACCAGCCGCTCGAATCGGGTAAAAAGGTTCCCGCTTCTCCACTGACAGGAGCGTTTCTTCCCAGTGTTTGAGGATGATCGAGCGATGTATCCAGTGCGGCGAGTTCGCCGCGCCAGTGAATCTCGATGCGGCGTGGCAATTTCTCTTCGCCGGAGACCCGCCAGGCGCGCATAGTCCCCATCGAGACGGACGGACCGATCGGGTCGTCCCCCACCCGAGCCAGCATCACCTCGAAGCGTCGGCCAAGCACCAGCGTCAGTTCTTCCGCGGTGTGGGCGGTGATCACGCTGCGGCCCTCCAGCCGGCGCGCCACGGGGTCGATACGGACGCTGATGTCATATTGCACCTCTGCGCGTACCTCCACCGTGCCGACTGGCGCCGCGGACGCATCCATGGTGGAAAAAGACAGGAGCGCGAAGCATGCGATCACCCTCCGGAGATTTCCGATGCACGGCATTGTCGTTCGCATGATCATCATCCTCAACTCATGAGTACCGGGAATTTGGCAATGAGTTCGATCGCCTCTCCGCCCCGCTTCAGCTTGAGCGGCAGCCACGTTCCGGGCGCCTGGCGCTTGACGATCTCCACGATATCACCCAGTTGCCTCAACGGAACGCCGGCGGCTTCGGTGATGACATCGCTGTCGCGCAGGCCCGCCTTCTCCGCAATACTGCCTTTCTCCACCTGCAGCACACGGGCTCCGTCCCCTTGCGCCATCTCGAAGCGGATGCCGAGCCGCTGTCGCGAAGGCTCGGCCACAGTGGCTGACGGCAAAGGCAGGTCGAATACCGCATCGGCGATGCCGGCCACCAGTTGTTCACAGCCGGTACCGCTGTTCCATGGCAGGAGCATGCCCACGTCGGAGACGCCCAGATCCTTCAACTGGTGCGGCACCCCATATCCGTACTTTATATGGCCCGAACCCATTATTCCCACGACCAGCGGCCGTCCCGGCCGATTCCCCGCGGATTGTATCGCCTGCGCCATCGCGCGGTCCCAGAGCTGCTGACTCTCGACGAAGCGCCTGAAATCCGGGTTGTCCCGGCCGACGTCCTTTTCACTTTTTTCCTTTTTTTTGCGGGCAGCGTGACCATGGTCGCTATAAATCGGCAGCAGATAGTCGAGATAAGCGATGCTGGGCGCAGCGGGTGGAAGCACACCCTCGCGTTCATTCTCGGGCACGCCGCTGAAGCCCTTGGCCGCCACAGCCCTTCTCAGGCGGGTGTCGATATTGAGCGCTACCATGGGTACACGATTGATGCGCGCAAAATGAAATAAAGGCAAGTAATAATTCACGTCCGTGCTCCACACGGCATTCCAGTCCGCAGCTTCAAGAAACTGCGCCTCGCTGAGTTCGCCCGCCACCCATTGGTCGAGCGCCTTCTGTACCCGCCGGGGAAACATCTCGAAACCGATTACCATGTCAGGCCTGGCCGCATGCAGCGCAGCCAGCGTCTGCAACTGCCAGCGATGATGCTCGGGATTATCATGGGTTTCCCCCAGCAGCACGACCGAGCGGCCAGCAGCCCGGGCAATGACTTCGGCAGCCGGGACACTGCCGGTGCCGGGCACGATCCAGCTGCCTGGCCGCGCGCAGTCCGCGACTTGTCCCGTCTTTTCCTTTTCCTTGTTCTTGTCCTTATCCGCTGATGTCTGGGCCCAAGCAGCATTCATGGAAATGGCCAGTGCAAACAAGGCCGGCACGAGACTGCTGCTGACTGCACCGCATATACGTTGAAAAATGTTCAAACAGGATACTCCTTCATCAATTGCCGGGCCTCCCCTCCAGCCCGGAATCCAACGGAACAGGATCAGGAATCGGGAAAGGCTAATCCACCCATTTACGCGCGTTTCTGAACATCCGCATCCACGGGCCATCCTCGGGCCAGCCAGGATGCCACGAGAACTGGACGGCACGAAATCCCCGTTCCGGGTGAGGCATGAGGATGCTGAACCGTCCGTCCGGCGTTGTCACGCCGGCGATGCCTTCAGGGGAACCGTTCGGGTTCGCGGGATAAACCTCTGCGGGCAGACCGCGGTTATCCACGTAACGCAATGCCACGAGGGACGAACTGATTGAGACCACATTCTCAGCCGGAAATTCAGCGCGCCCCTCTCCGTGCGCGACGGCAACGGGCATCCGGCTTCCCTCCATGCCATCGAAAAAAAGCGATGGACTGGGGGGGATTTCCACCATGACAAGGCGCGCCTCGAACTGCTCCGACCTGTTCCGGACGAATTTCGGCCAATGCTCCACTCCTGGAATGATCTCGCGCAGATGGCTCATCATCTGGCAGCCGTTGCACACCCCCAGTGCAAAAGTATCGTTTCGCGTGAAAAATGCCTCGAACTCGTCACGGGCCCGTGCATTGAACAGGATCGAACCGGCCCAGCCTGCTCCGGCTCCCAGCACATCCCCGTAGGAAAATCCTCCGCATGCGGCGAACCCCTTGAAATGCCGGAGCGATACGCGGCCGGCAATGATGTCGCTCATATGCACGTCGAACGCGGCGAATCCCGCCCGGTCGAAGGCGGCAGCCATTTCCACGTGCCCGTTCACCCCCTGTTCGCGCAGGATGGCGATCCGCGGGCGGACACCTGCATGAATCCAGGACGCAGCGATGTCGTCATCCACATCGAAGCTGAGTTTTGCATGCAACCCCGGGTCGGCCTGATCCAGCAGGCGATCGTATTCCTGCTGCGCGCATTCCGGATTGTCTCGCAGCTTCTGCATTCGATAAGTGGTTTCCGACCAGGCCCGGTGCAAATCTACGCGCTTCTTCGAAAATAGGGCCTTGTTGTTACGCATGAACCGAATCTCATCCCCATCGTTTACGCAGCCGATCACAAAACTCATTTCGCGCAGGCCCGCTTCCGCCAGGATATCCAGCACCGCCACCTTGTCATCGGTTTTTATCTGGATCACCGCACCCAGTTCCTCATTGAACAGTACCGAGACAATGCGTTCGAGGAATCTCCCGCCCAGCATCTCCTGCCGCAGCTCATACCCGTCGATATCGTGGGCAAGCGGGTCGAAACACAGTTGATCGAGATTGACGCTCAGCCCGGCACGACCCGCGAAAGCCATTTCGCACAGTGTGACGAACAGGCCGCCATCGGAGCGATCATGGTAGGCGATAATCCGGTTTTCACGGTTCAGCCGCTGCATCGCCGCGAAAAACCCTCGGAGCCTGTCAGATCCGTCGTTGCCATCGATATCCGGCGTCTGATCGCCCACCTGCTTGTAAACCTGGGCCAGCGCCGAACCGCCCAGGCGGTTGCGGCCCGCACCGAGATCGATCAGGATGAGTTCGGTTGCGCCACAGTCCATGCGCAATTGCGGCGTAAGGGTCCTGCGCGCATCCTCTGTCCGTGCAAATGCGGAAATGATCAGCGACAATGGCGCAGTCACTTCCTTCCTGATCCTTCTGCCCCCGGAACCGCTTTCGTAGTCGCCCTCAGATTCCCACACAGTCTTCATCGACATGGAATCCTTGCCTACCGGGATACTGATTCCCAGGCGGGGACAGAGTTCCATCCCCACGGCCTGCACCGCATCGAACAGGGCCGCGTCTTCGCCGGGGTGCCCGGCTGCAGCCATCCAGTTGGCGGAGAGCTTGATCTCCCCCATGTCCTCGATCGGGGCGGCTGCGATGTTGGTGATGGCTTCGCCCACCGCCATGCGTGCCGAGGCAGCGGCATCGATCAACGCCAGCGGCGCACGCTCGCCTATGGCAAAAGCTTCACCCATATAGGTTTGATAACCCATCAGCGTCACGGCCACATCCGCTACCGGCACCTGCCATGGTCCCACCATCTGATCGCGTGCGGTCATGCCGCCGACCGTGCGATCGCCGATGGTGATGAGAAAAGCCTTGTCCGCGACCGAAGGCAGCCGCAGCACGCGGAACGCGGCATCCTCCAGATTCAAATGCGACGAATCGAACGGAGCCAGCCTTCTCTTGATATGCGTGGCTTCACGAGTCATTCTCGGCGGATTGCCCAGCAAGACCGACAGGTCCATATCGACCGGGAGGTTGTCGAACAGGGGGTCGGTCACCGTGAGCTGCTGTTGGTCGCTTGCTGTGCCCACCACCGCAAAGGGGCAACGCTCCCGTTCGCAAATAACCTTAAACAGCGCCAGCGACTCCGGCCTGATCGCGAGCACGTAGCGCTCCTGCGCCTCGTTGCTC
>CAZYYR010000048.1:8216-13569 GCA_964651465.1 uncultured Nitrosospira sp. | reverse complement strand
CGGCATAGTGGGCATGGTCGGTGTAAGGAACGGCGGAATACGGTCTTCTTCCGTTGGGTGCCAGGAAGCGGGCGAGATCGGGGTATGAGCCGGCAGCGGCCGATGGCGGCGCATTGTACGGCCCCTTGGGCACCACCGATGATGGCGTCGGCGTTCGTGAAACCGGTCTGGCGGACGCGGAGTGGGGCACGTGATACGGAGCCGAGGGAGCAACCGAAGATGTTGCATGGGTTCTTGGGACATGGGCGGCCGCAGCGGATGGTGGCACGTCGTATGGCCCCTGCGGTGCGACCGGCGACAGCACCGGCGTTCGCGAGGACGGCGTGGCCGACGCGGAAGGAGCCATGTCGTAAGGCGTGCCGGGGGCAGGAGATGACCAGGGGTCCGCTTCGCGTATGCTGAAGGGCGGCGAACCGATACTTGGCTGCTTTCCTCCGCTCCGTAGCCCAGGAGAGGTGGAATATCCCGGGGGAGCCGAATAGAGCGCATTGGCAATGCGGGTAAGCTCCTCGATATCCGGCAGATTGCCCGGCGCGTCATTCAGTGCGCCTCCCATTGGATTATTTGGCGTATTCATGCTTGTAGTCATGGTATTTGCCAACCTCGACATTTTCGATCATTCCGACCGCATCCTCAGTGAGCACCGCCAGCGAGCAGTAGAGAGAAATCAAATAGGATGCGATAGCCTTGTGATTGATGCCCATGAAGCGGACCGACAGGCCCATGCCCTGCTCCCCTGTCAATCCGGGCTGATACAGTCCGACCACGCCCTGGCGGCTTTCTCCCGTGCGCAACAGGAGAATGGCAGTTTTTCCCTTGACGATATCGATTTTGTCGCAGGGAATGAGAGGGAATCCGCGCCATGTCAGGAATTGAGAACCGAAAAGTGAAATGGTCGGCGGCGGTACCCCACGGCGCGTGCATTCGCGCCCGAAGGCAGCAATGGCCAATGGATGCGCCAGGAAGAAAGCCGGTTCCTTCCAAACCCGGGCAATCAGCTCATCCATGTCATCCGGCGTAGGCGCGCCCGTCCGTGTCTTGATCTTCATGCTGTCATCCACATTCCTGAGCAGCCCATACTCCTCGTTGTTGAGCAGCTCCCGCTCCTGGCGTTCCTTGACGATTTCGATGGCCAGGCGGACCTGCTCGTGAATCTGGTCGTGCGGGCTGCGGTACAGGTCGGAAACGCGGGTGTGAACGTCTACCACGGTATTGACCGCGCTCAGGTAATATTCCCGGCCCCACTCCTCGTAGTCCACGAAAGTGGTGAGAAATTCGCGTTCGTCCTCCCTCTGTGAGCAGTCGACCTTGATCTTGCTGGGATCCTTCACTTTGTTGACGCGGTAGATACCTGCCTCGACCGGCACCCACTGCAACATATGGACAAACCAGCGCGGGGTGATGAGCCTCAGCTGAGGAACGGTTTTAGTGGCATTGGCCAGCGTGCGGGCCGCCACATCTCCCAGTGCGCTGTGTCCTTCGTGAATATCCGCCATTTCCTTCTCCTTGCCTGAACGATTAATAAAGTGAGTCAGTGATAAACCCAGAGGTAGTACATTTATATATAGCAAAAAAGAATGAGTTTATTCTTATTTTTTATATAAGATTTTGGCACGTTGAAATATTGACGAGTTTTATCGGCCTTTACCGGTTTGGGCCTTCCCACGCTCCGATCGAGGAGAAGCGCGATACAGGATTGCAAAATCCAAAAGGGTGCGTTGGAATTCAGGTATACGACAAATCGTGGGTATACAATTGATTAATAGCGGTTTATAGTTAAAAAGAAAGGCGCCGGCCGAAGGCCAGCGCCAATCGCAACGTATAAAGGAGTAAACGATTGCATAAAGGAAATTAGCAGGCGGCTGCAGCTTCGTGAACCAAGAATATTTTATTTGCTTATCCGGTTTATCGATAAAGGCCGCCTGATATACGTATCAGCTCGATAAGCTTTTCTTTTTTTATTGGTTTGACTGCGAAACGGCAGATGCTAGATTTTCCTCCTGATCAATTTTTTTCAGGAGGAAACAAAAATGGCTCTCGATCATTCGCGTGTCGCTGTCAGCATCTTCATTTCGCTGGTCAGCCTGGGCGCCGCATACGCGACATTGAATAAGACTCCCGATCGCGTACCTGACCCCGTCAGGGAAATGTACGCAGAGGTGAATGACGCATTTGCCCGTCACTGGAAAGCCTGGACGGGTATCGACATTGTAGTCGGGCAGGCGCAGGGCAAATCAGGGGCACCAGTGAGGCTGACGCTCGACGGCCTCGATGTCCCCGCCCATGCGCTCTCTTATGACATCGTAAAACTGCAGGAACAGGATGGACTGAAGAGCCTTTCCGTGCAGAAACGTATCATTTCGCAGAATTTGCCACGGGTTTCATCTCATGCTTCGCCATACACCTCCACCATCGTGTTCGTGGTGCGCGCGGGTAATCCCCAGAATATCAGGGACTGGGAGGATCTCGCCGATGCTGCAGTGGAAGTGGTGGTGGCGGACCCCAGGGCTGCGGAAGAGGGCCGATGGGGCTATCTGGCCGCATGGGCACATGCGCTGAAGCAATCCGGAGGCGATGAGGCGGCTGCATTCAGGTTTGTGGAAAAACTCTTTGCCGAGAGATCGCCTTATCCCGACCTGGGACCGGGAGCTACCGCAAACACCGTGTTCGTGGAGCATGGGGTCGGCGATGTGCTGCTGGCCTGGGAGAACGAAGCTCACCTGTTGATTGGCAGATACGGAGCAGACAGGCTCGAAGTCGTTACGCCGTCCCGATCGATCGCGGTCGAGCCGGTGATCAGCGTAGTGGACACGGCAGTCATCGGGAATAGCGCACGCAGCGCGACGGCTACGTACATCGATTACCTGTTCACGCCCGAAGCGCAGGATATCGCTGGAAAACACCATTTTCGTCCCCGCGATCCACATGCGCGTGCGAGGTATGAGAGTGTGCTTCCTCCGATCGAACTGTTTTCCGTCGATGAAGTCTTCGGGGGTTGGCATAAGGCGCAGGCGGTGCATTTTGCCAAAGGCGGAACACTTGAACGGCTCCGGGCCGACCCGACCCCATCCGAATTCTCAATCGCGAACCCTGAATCCAGAACCTGATTCCTAATCGCCAATTCAACGAGGGCTCGCCATGATATCCAGTTGTTGTCGTTCCCGCAGCCAAAAAAGATGCAAGTCGTCTTCAGCCGGCTTGTTGCGAAAAGCGGGCCCGGGACCAGCGCTGATCTGCGTCTCGGGCCACGCCAAGCCATACTCCTTTCCGATTTATGCGGGGCGTCTCCCCACTATCAATCCCGTTCGCGGGAATCCTTCCATTTCCAGCGCAACAGCACGCGCAACTTTCTGAACTCGTCCGCGTTTATTCCATCCGGCAGTATTACAATGCTGTGCGAGGCGAACTGCTCCCACATGTTCCCGGATTCCGCCGGTTTCAGTTCGAGCACCGTAAGGTACGGTGCAACAAAGCTCCTGCCTAGCAGCGTGCAGGCGATCCGCTCTCCCTTCCGTGTTTCCAGCGTGCAAGTCATATCGTCCATCACCTCCAGATGCGTTATCGAAGCGGGCGAGCGCAGCAATGCGTATCGCCGCAGGTAAAAAATAAGGCTGGCCATCAGCACTATGGAGGCGGCTACCTTGGCCCAGGCTGGAAGTGCAAGCGGCCAAAGCAGGCCGGCCGCGCCGACGTGCGCGAGTCCCAGCATTGTGGCCAGCCGAAGGGAGGGTTTGAGGCCGATGCCGAGCAGGGAGGAGGCAGGTGAGAACGAGGATGGTGCCATGGCGCCGATTATCTCATTGCATGCCAGCCGTGGTCTGCTGCTCGAGTCACCGGGCACCATTGTGGACGCTTCCCTGGACCGGGGTTCAGTACTGGCATTCAAAAAGGAAAAAAAGCAAGAAGGGGTTCGCACCTCGTGGGGTGAGGCCGCGAACCCAAAGATAAAGGAATGATACAGTGAAGCTGTTGCTGTACTGCAAGCGTGGCAAGAATGGATTGCAGGATCACCGCCGGGTCTCGATTGGCTTCAATCGCACACTCTCCGGTCAATCCGATCCATCCGATGAGGAGAATAATCGATTTCGGCCGGTCCGGGAATGTGACATATTGCCGCATGCGACAATATGTCACACCTCCGTTGCCGCCATGTCACCAGATCTTCAGAAGCGACTTCAGCAGGATGACGGGGCTTGGATTACACCACTTCATCCGAATCCTAATGGTCTTATAATAGTAGGAATCAATTTTCAACGACGGTCGCGCCCCCTATGAACCCACTCTGGCAAACGTATCTGGAAGGTCTGGATGCGGTAATCCTTGATGGGCGGGTGCTTAGTTTCGGGAATCCCGCCGCCGAACTTGCCGCTACCGGTACAGGAAGGCGTTCTGTGCTGAGCGATCTTTCCCATTTCGGCCTGATCCGTTTTGCCGGGGACGATGCTCAATCTTTCCTGCAGGGTCAATTGACCTGCGATATGAATCGGGTCAGCCCGCAAGCCGCCCTTTACGGCAGCTATTGCAATCCGAAAGGGCGGATGCTCGCAAGCTTTCTGTTATGGGGCCAGGGCGACCGGAACGGGAGCGTGGACAGCAACTCGTTTGTCATGCAATTGCCATCGGTTCTGCAGGCGTCCATCCAGAAGCGGCTTTCCGTATATGTGCTGCGCGCAAAGGTCAAGCTGGCTGATGTGGGCGATACCTTGGTGCGTATGGGCGTTGCCGGCCCTCAGGCAGAAAGCCTCGTGCAGGAACTGGCGGGGGAAGTTCCCTCCGCTCTTCTGGGTATGGCGGCCGGCGAGCACGGAAGCGTGATCCGCCTCGGACCGGACCGGTTCGAGCTGGTGGTGCCGCTGGAGCAGGCGCCACGAGTGTGGGAAGTATTGAGCAGGGAAACGCTGCCGGTGGGCGCTGCGTGCTGGGACTGGCTGGAGATCAGGGCGGGCATTCCTGTCATCCTCCCTGCCACGCAGGAACATTTTGTGCCCCAGATGACGAATCTGGAGGCGATTGGCGGCGTGAGCTTCCGGAAAGGATGTTACCCTGGCCAGGAGATTGTTGCCCGTACGCAATTTCTGGGCAAGATCAAACGCCGCATGCATCTTGCGAATATCCGGTTGCTCGATGCGGAAACTCAGGTCGAAAGCGGGGACGAGCTCTTCAGCGCCGATACGGGAGAGCAATCGAGCGGCAGGGTCGTCAACGCGGCACCATCTCCCTACGGTGGATTCGATGTGTTAGCTGTATTACAGACAAGCAGCATCGAGGCGGGTAAAATTCAACTGGGCTCGTCCGAAGGGCCTGTGCTCGAAATCATGCCGCTGCCCTATTCCGTAAGTCCCTGACGATGGCG
>CAZYYR010000048.1:0-8116 GCA_964651465.1 uncultured Nitrosospira sp. | reverse complement strand
CTTCTATCTTCCTCATGCATAGCAAAGATAACCTGACTTCCAGGAGTGATACGCTGCCTTTTTGTTTTCGCATCCTGCGATGGATGCTGCCGTTCCTGCTGCTGATGCCGGCAGCTTCTGCCAGTGAACTCGAAGGCCGCGATATCGCGTTCTACTACGGCAGCCGCCCACCTATCGAAGATTTGCGCCATTTCGATCAGATCGTGATTCAGCCCAGCCAGATCCTGCCGCATGAGCGAACGGCGTTGCTGAACCTGGATTCGTCCATCGTATTTGCCTATGTGTCCTTCGGCGAAATCGCGCGCAATAGCGAGGACATGAAGCATATCGATACGGAATGGGCACTCGGCATTAATCCGGCCTGGAACAGCCTGGTAATGGACATGACCGACCCCGCCTGGCGTGAGTACCTGCTGGAGCAGCATTTCAATCGTTTATGGCGCGATGGCTATCGGGCGTTTTTCCTCGATACCTTCGACAGTTATCTGATCGTCACGTCGGAGGGCAAGCAGCGTGAGGAGCAGGAGGCAGGACTGGTGTCCCTGCTTGCGGAGGTGAAGCAGCGTTTTCCAGGCTGCAAGCTTATTCTCAATCGCGGCTTCGAGGTGCTCGACCGGGCCAGCCAGTATGCGGACGGTATCGTTGCCGAGTCGCTTTTTCACGGCTTCGATCCGGTCACCGGCAAGCACGCGCCCACCAAGGAAGAAAATCGGGAATGGCTGATCAACGCCATGACACGCGCCCAGAACGAATTCAAGGTACCTGCCACCGTACTGGATTACGTCGATCCCGGCAACTGGGACGAGGCGGAAAAAACAGCACGGGAAATCGTCAAGCTGGGATTCATGCCATGGGTGGCCAATGGCGATCTCACATGGCTGGGACAGGGGCGCATCCGCCTGGCGCCGCGCAAGCTGCTTGCCGTCATCAACGGCACGCCTGCCCAGCAGATGGATCATGAGCTGTTCCGTCACGCCGCCATGCCGTTGGAGTATCTTGGCCTGGCGCTCGATTACTGGTATGTCGATCAGATGTCTTTGCCCATCGAGCCGCTTACCGGCCGTTATGCGGGAGTCATTGCCTGGCTGGGGGAAGATGCCGGCGACGATGGCGGCCCCTACGAGAGCGTCTGCTCGCGTTTGAAGGCCGAGGCCGATGCCGGGCTGCCGGTGGTATTCATGGGCTACCTTCCCGCTGGGGAAGCCTGCCGCAGCCTGGTCGGCTACCAGGGGGAACTGCGGCCCACAACAAGCATGCTGAAACTCGTTTCCGCGAGCGACCGTCTGGGACGGCCCGATGCTGCGCCCGTGGTAGGAAGCGGGACGCCCGATGCCCATGCAAGCGATCTCAATGATGCGTGGCTCACCTTGGCAGAGGTGGATGGGAGCAAGGTATTTCATCCGGTTGCGGTCGGCAAGTGGGGCGCCTACGCGCTGCATCCGCATATCATCAGTGAAAGCGCATCGGGTCGCCGCGATTGGCTGCTGGATCCTTTTTCCTTTTTCCAGGCTGCATTGCGCCTGCCGGCGCAACCTGTCTTCGATATGACGATGGAAAATGGCCGGCGCCTGGGGATACTCGAAGTGCGCGGCGACCGCCTGTTTGCGCAGGATGAACATGGCGTGGAAGCAATCGACCGGCTGCGTGCATGGATCGACAGGAACCCGATGCCGCTGACCCTGGGAATCATCGAGGCGGAAGTCGACAGCGCAGCGCACCGCAGCAAGGTGCAGCAACTGGCGGCGCTGCCGCAGGTCCGGTTGGCGAGCCATACGTACAGCCATCCTTTTTACTGGGGCATATTCGAGGGCAAGAAGGATGCCGACGAGCAGCCATATCGCTACAGCGTGTTCATGGAAGACTATGCGGCGGAGATGACACGGGAGACCGCCGGGACCCTTCCCTTTCTGCAAGGGGCAGCACCCGGCTCACCGCCTCTGCTCATCTGGTCCGGCGATGGCCGGCCCGGCCCTGCCGCCTTAGCGGCTGCACAGCAGGGGAGCTTGCCGAGTTACGGAGGGGGCGGCCTGCAGTGGCACAGCGGCCCATTGAGTTTCGCCGATCTTTCTCCGTTACTGCGGCCAACCGAATGGGGCACGCAGGTATTGACCCCGCTGGTCGGCGAACCGTTATTTGCGCAGCTCTGGTACGGCGAGGCGCTCAATTTTGGCAAGGTCAGCGAGTGGAACCGGCATCTCGACCAGTCGCGCCGATTGCGTGCCGCATCGCTATCCATTCATGCCGACGCCTTGCTGCATGCGCGGGGGACGGAACTTCTGGATCAACTGGCCGCCGAACAGCGCAAGGAAAACGTATTGAGCGTCTGGCTCGATGAGTACGCTCAGCGTATGCGTGCATTCCAGACGGCAAGCCTTGCGCGCGCCCTCGATGGCGACTGGCTGCTTTTCGGAGATGCGTTGAGGACAGTGCGGTTGCCCGTGCAGGAATTCGTCCCGGAAATCTCGGCCGATATTGTCGGTTATTCGGAACGGAATGGTGATCGATATGTATTCCTGGCGCGCAATCACGCGGTCCTGCGGGCCAGACAGGGTAGGAGCAGCGAAAAGGAGCAGCCTTTGCGGCTGATCGATGCCAGCGCGCCGCTCAAATCCTGGCATATCAATACGGACGGTTCCGCTACGCTCCTGTTCGATCCGCGCGGAAATCTGACCCTGGATGTCGAGGTGCCACCCTCCTGTGTACTGAGTCTGGACGGGGTAAAGCTGATGCCGCAAGCGAACACCGCATCGAACTACTCGATTACCGCACCCGCCACATCGGGAGAATTTCGGCTTGAGTGCTGAAGCCCGCAGGGAATCCCTATTGAACGGGCCCGCGTTGATGTTCATGAGCGCTATCGTCCTGATTGCCTTCTGGGTATTGTTTCCGCGCCAGCCCGCCTTCAGGGATCCGGCCAATCTCTCGGCAAAGGATGCCCTGTCGGTAGCGTATCTGCGCGTCCTCGTCCAGTCCGATCCCGGCAATGCCCCGCTGCGCCTGTCGTTCGTGCAGGTATTGACGGAAGCGGGCATGCTGAATGAAGCGGACACGGCCATTGCCCCTCTGCGACGTGCTCCCGAGCCGGGCCTGATATATGAAATTCGCTTGGCCGAGCTCAAGCTTTCGCTGCAGCAGCTCTATCTGATTCCGCCCCCCGACATCGAAGCATCCCTGCGTGGCCGCATCGGCGAACTGGTCCCGTCATTGCTGCGTCTTGCGGAGAATGACGAAGAGCTGAATCAGGTCGTCGTGCTGGCGGAACAATTCGGCGAGCCCCGGGTATTAGCGCAGACCTTTGAGCAGCTGGCCGCCATGCAGGAGGAATCCGTCGAAACCCGGGCACGCTGGCTGGCCTTCGCCGCAACCCAGCGCGTGGCGGCTGCCCAGCCCCGGCTGGCTGCGCGGGATTTTTGCAAGGCCCTTCCGCTTGAACGCAAGGCCGGCAAAAAGATGGAAGCGGCCAAATCCTGCCTGCGTGCCTATCTTGAGGCAGGGGTCGATGAAGAAGCGTTCAGGGCGGCAACGCAGGTGCTGGCCAGATTCGGCAACGAGTCGCGCGATGCGGGGCTCTTATTGCAGGCGGCGAATATTGCCCAGCCGCTGGATCATCGCGAGCAGGCACTGGGGTGGCTGGAGGAAGCGAGCCGGGCATTGCCCGCGGACAAAATGCTGGCCGAGCGTATCGTGCGCTTGCAAGTGTCGATGGGGCGTCTCGCCGAAAGCCTAGTCCGTATGCCCCTGCTGCAGTCCGGTCTGAATCTTGGCAGTGAGCGGCACCGCTTGCTCGCGCGCCTGCATGATTGGAACTCGCAGCCCGATGAGGCGCTTGCCCTGTGGCTATCCTTTGCGCGCCACAAGGCCGATGACGAGGCGGAGGCGCGTGCATTTGCACTCGCCGAGGCAAAACCGGACCACCGGGCAGTGGTTCAGCTGTTCGAAGCTGTCATGCAACGCCGCAAACTGACTATCGTCGAGGCCGAGGCTTATGTCAAGGCGGGTCTCGACGTGGCGCAACCCGCCCGCCTGGAGCAGCAATTGCGACGCCATGCCGAACGCTTCGGGAATCCGCCCGAAATTCTTAAGGCGCTGGCGGAAATCCTGGTTCTTCAGGGCAGGCCGCAGGCGGCACTGACAGTGTATGAGGGAATGCCTGAGATGCAGACCGCGCAGCAGAGGCTGGCACTGGCGCGATTGTACGAAGAAGCGGGAAATACGCAGAAAAGTTTCGATCTGCTCCTGCGTGATCTCGATTCACCCGATCCTGCTTCAGCCGAGACGTATTGGCTGCTGCTGGCCAAGGTGGCCATGCAGCTCGGGCAGGATGCCTATGCGGGCAGGGCGTACGAGAACGCGCTGACATTCCGGCCCGACGACACGGATATACTCGAACACCTGCAACGTCTCGCGGTACGGCATCGCGACGAAAGAAAAAGCGAACGGCTGGCGCGCTATGGCTGGAACCGGCTGCAACGTGCCGAAGATCTTCAGCGTCTCATGCGCTTCGCGTGGAAGCAGAAAAACTGGGAAGAGCTGGATCATTGGCTGGCGGCTGCCGAGACACTACCCTCGACGGCACGGGGAGCCGATTACTGGTATTTCCGGTCGATACGGAAAATGGCGAACGGCGACCGGGATGAGGCGCGCCAGGCATTGCGCCAGCTGTTGAAGCTGCGAGGGGCCGCGCCGGAAGCCACCGAGGCGTTGATCTGGATGCTGCTGGCGGACGAAAAAACCGATACTGCATTGCTCGAGGCAATCATACAGCCCTATCGCAGCCAGACGGGAGAATTGTCGGCGATGAGTCCGCCATTGACCGAGGCGCTGGCTGCGGCGGAACAATCGCTTGGCAGGCCCGTCCAGGCGGCAGGCCGGTATCTGCGCACGCTGGCCGGACGGTCCGGGGATTTCGCGTGGACGCTGACGGTGGCCGACAATATGGAGTGGGCGGGATGCCCCGCTACCGCCAACCAGGCGCGATTCAGCGCACTTGAAATATTTGCTTCCGCGCATGCGGCCCAGAGCGAACTCAAATATCCTGAGCGCCTCGCTGAATATTTTGCCGGGCGAAAAGATGCGCAGGCCCAGGCGGGAGGAGTGGATTCCGGCAAACAGCAGGCATGGGAATCGATGCGGCAGCGCTGGGGATATATGCGAGCCCTGGATAATGCCACCTACTTTGCCTTGAGGCGTCAACGCGAGCGGCTTGCACTCCCCGCTTGGCAAGCGTTCGCCGATGCGGTAGCCAAGGCGCGTGAGGGCGGAGGAGAGACCGGAGAGGACAGGAAGGGCAGAGAGGATGGGGGTGGGGAAGGAGACCGGGCCAGGATATCCGCACAACTGACAAAGATCGCGGATCATTTGCGGCGTCAGCCCGCGGCACCGGCAGGCGAGGGAATGTTGCCGCTCTCGATAGAGGATGTTGACAGGGCCAGCCAGTGGCTCGCGGCGAAAGCGACCGCCGTCGAAAGCGACGAAAACGCCGAAATGGATATCTGCCGCCAGACGCTCGCGACGATCCGCCAATGGCCGGGAGCCTCCGTATCTCCTGCCCGTTCCGCGCCGGACAGGGAGCGGGCGGTACGATGAAAAAACCCTGGCTCGAAGGTATCGAGGTCGTCGATGCCGATACATCCGCCTCGATATGGCGCGGATGGCTGGAAACATTTGTCGTGACGGCCATTGTGGTCGCCGCATCCTTCCTTACCGGCCACCATGACCCTTTCCGACTGGGGGCGGGGTTCCCGTGGCCCATTCTTGCTCCCCTGCTGGTGGGCTTGCGCTATGGCTTTCTTTACAGTTTCGCCAGCGCATTGCTTGTTCTGGCAGTGCTGGGTGTGGCGATCAACCTGGAATGGCAGGTTGCGCCGGAGTTTCCCTTGTCATGGTCGATCGGCACGGTGCTGGTGGCCATGGTGGCGGGCGAATTCCGCGACACCTGGGGACGCCGCCTGCATCGGCTGGAAGGCGCCTATCAGTATCGCGCGGAGCGGCTGGAAGAGTTTACGCGCAGTTACCAGTTGCTGCGGCTATCCCATGACCGGCTGGAGCAGACGGTTGCCAATAGCGGCTTTTCGCTGCGCGAGGGCATCATGCATCTGCAGTCGACGCTCGATACCATCGACGGGCTGACTGATGCATCGTTGCAGAAGCTGATTGAGTTCGTGGCGGAATATTGCGCATTGACGCAAGCCTGTATTGTCGGAATCATCGCTGACAAGCTCGACCCCAGGCGGATTCCGGCTTTCATCGGCGGGAGATTTCCGGTCGATGACGCCGATCCGGTAGCCAGCAGCGCACTTGAAAGCGGGGAACTGGCTGCCATCAATTTCATGAAGGAAAACATCCAGGATCGGGATGCACTACTGGCGGCGGTTCCCCTTGCAGACTCGACCGGCGAGATTCACGGCATGCTGCTGATCCGGTCCATGCCGTTTTTCGCCTTTCACGAAAGCAATCTCAAGCTTCTGGCTATTCTGGTCGCGCATGGGGTGGATCACCTGCGCTTCGGGACAGCCCGGACATCCACCGGCCGTTTCATGGCCTCGTTCGAGCGTGTGTACCAGGATTTCCTGCGATTCGGCGTGGATGCCACGCTTCTTAGATTATCGGGCGACCCTGCCGAGGTTCCGCGATGCTATGGAACCCTGCGCCTTTCCGTTCGAGCCATTGATCTGGTCTGCCTGGCCCGCGAAATGGATCAGCCCGTTATCTGGGTCCTGCTGCCGTTGACCGATATCGCGGCTGCGCAGGCGTGGATGCAACGTGTGGACGGCATGCCCCCCGGCCTGACGAGCGAATGGATCGCCATCGATGAAATCGATCCGCAACGGGTACGTTGCATGGAGCGCCACTGATGTACCGTGGGATGATGATAGGGGGCCTGGCCGCGGAACTGCTGGCCGGTCTGCTGCTCTGGGCGAGTTCCGGCGAATGGGCGAGCGAGCGGTCCGCCTGGCTGCGCCAGGGGTTGATCGTAACCGCTGTGGGTTTACACACCGTATCATCGTACTATCTGGCCCGTGCTTTCTGGCTGCTGCTGCCGCGCCGGTATAAGCTGCCGCCACGAAGGAGCCTGGGCCTGCTCTTGGTCATCCTCTGGATCCTGCCGGTACTCGGGGCTTTGGGCGTACTGTGGAGCATCATTACCGCGCTGAAACGCCCACGCGCCCGCTTCTCGCGGAATATCAGGCTCGTGGTTCTGCCCGAACTGCCGTTTTCCCCCCCCACGGTCTTTCCTGTGTTGCCTTACAGCGAAGGTGCATTACGCCAGATTATCCGCTTCGCCGAACGCCCGCTCAAGCGAGTGAAAGCTGTGATGGCGACACGGCAGATTGCGCCGCGGGAGGCCATGGCGATATGGTCCCGTGCGACGCGCGATCCCGTGGATGATGTGCGGCTGCTGGCTTATGCGATGAGAGACGATAACGAAAAAAAACTGACGGATCGCATCCTGGGCCTGACCGAGGCACTGCCGGATCTGCCGGTCCGTGCGCAAAACATCTCCCGCCAGACGATTGCGGCGTTGTGCTGGGAACTGGTATACCACCGCCTTGTGCATGGCGCGGTCAGGGAGCACTGGCTCAGGACGGCGCGCCATCATCTGGAGTCAGTGCTCCTTGCGCCCACTGCGCCCGCTGTACCCGCTGCGCCGGATGTGCCCGCGACCTCCGCTCCAGCCGAGCGAACTCATGCGGCCGTGGCGGACCCGCTATCCGATTCTCGCATGGCGGGATGGCCTTCCGTCACATCGGCCCCTGATGGGGAGGGCTGGCTGCTGTATGGGCGCATTCTGCTCGAAGCGGATGAGCCCGCTGGTGCGCGAGATGCTTTCGCCAACGCGCGGTCGGGGGGGATCGATGAGCGGAAACTTCTGCCATGGCTGGCCGAGGCTGCTTTCCGGGAGCGGCGGTTTTCAGAGGTGAAGCGCCATCTGGCGGCGGCGGCGATGCATGGGGAGCGGGGGCGCACCCTCGCGCTCGTGAGCGCGTGGTGGAACAGGTGAGCAGCGGGATTCGATCGGAGATGAAACCAGGGCGGGCTGAAGGAGCAGCGGGGACGGTGGCGGACATCGCGCTGCTGCTGGAGGGAACCTATCCCTATGTCAGGGGTGGAGTTT
>CAZYYR010000047.1:0-13685 GCA_964651465.1 uncultured Nitrosospira sp. | reverse complement strand
CCCTCAGGTAACGGCGACGCGGCCCTCGCGACGCTTGGCGGTGAGCGCATGATTGCCAAGCTTCTTCAATACTTCCCATGCCGGTCCGGGAAACTTGTGCAGCTTTATCAGAACATCCTCGAGCGCTTCCAGAAACCAGTCCACATCGGTATCGCTGATATTCAGCGGTGGAAGAATCTTTACGATAGGCATGGCATGTCCCGCAACCTGCGTAAGGATGTGATGGTCATCCAGAAGCGGAAGGACAATCGCCTGGGCAAAAAGATTTTCGTCCATCTTGTTGACCATCGCCCAGGCCGCCCTGAGAGACATCGATTCCGGCGCACCAAACTCGACCGCTATCATGAGGCCGCGCTGGCGGACTCCCTTGAGAAACTCGAAGCGCGGCACCATCGCCTCGATGCCGTGACGAAAACGTGCACCGAGTTCAAGCGCGCGTTCGAGAAGTTTTTCGTCGTCCAGGACGCTGAGCGAAGCCAGGCCCGCCGCCATCGCCATGTTGCCCATGCCGAAGGTGGACGCATGGACAATCGCCCGGTGCATGCTGTCGTAAACACTGTCGTAAACCGCCCGGCGTGTGATGGTCGCCCCAACGGGGATATAACCTCCGGACAGCGCTTTTGAGAGACAAATGATGTCCGGCCGCAGACCTTCGATCCATTGACTGGCCAGGAATCGCCCCGTACGACCCATCCCGGACTGAATTTCATCACAGATCATCAACGTGCCGTATTTCCGGCAAAGCTCCTGTGCACCCAGCAGGTATTCATCGCTGGCGATATTCACACCCTTGCCCTGGATGGGCTCGAAAACGAAAGCGGCGACATCCCCCAGAGCAAGACGCGCCTCCAGCGCGGCGAGATCGCCAAGCTTGACTTCCGAACTGCCCGGAAGCATTGGTTCGAACCCCCGACGGAAGCTCGGCTCCCCATTCAGGGAAAGAGCCCCCATGGTCAGACCATGAAAGGCTTTGGCAAGATGAGCGGTGCTCGGCCGGCCGGTATACCCCCGCGCAAACTTGATGGCAGCTTCGATCGCTTCGGTTCCCGAGTTGCTGAAATAGACAGTATCAAGGTCGCCAGACATGCGTTTAACAAGTTCACGCGCCAATACGGCGGCAAGCGGCGGAGCGTCGAAACCCACCCATCCTGGAAACTCGGAATCCAGCACCTGCTGCAATGCACCGCGAATAGCGGGATGACGCCGGCCGAAATTGAAGACGCCCCAGTTCGTCAGGAAATCGAGGTAGCGCGTACCTTTGTCATCCCAGAGATAAGGACCTTCCCCCCGCACCCATATCCGATTGAACCCGAGCATGCGCATGACCTTGACGAATACCGGATTTATATGGTCTTCGTAGAGCTCGAAGTTTTTGCCGCGCGTCTCGGCGATTATCGCGTCGATATCAATTGGCATAGGTCGCTTCTTTTAACAGGCATTCGGCGCCGGACCGGACGCCGCCTGATATGGCTGATCAAATCCCCGACGGGCTGCTTGACAACGTACTGCTAGTCATTTCTCCCGCTTCGTCTTCGTGCACGACCTGCTCCTCGCCGGTATCAAGCATGAGCCGATGCTTCTTTCGCGTGTTATGGAAGGCCAGTCCCGTACCGGCGGGAATCAGACGCCCGACGATAACGTTTTCCTTGAGTCCGCGCAAATCGTCCTTCTTGCCCATGATGGCGGCTTCCGTCAGCACACGCGTGGTCTCCTGGAAGGACGCGGCGGAAATGAACGAGTCAGTGGACAGCGATGCCTTGGTAATGCCCAGCAACATGTACTCGTACGTAGCCGGCCTTTTGCTCTCCACTTCAACCTGTTCATTTTCAGCCAGCATTTCCGCGCGCTCGACCTGCTCGCCGGGAATGAAGCGCGTGTCGCCGGCATCGACGATCTGGACGCGGCGCAGCATCTGGCGCACGATGACCTCGATATGCTTGTCGTTGATCTTGACGCCTTGCAGACGATAGACATCCTGAACTTCGTCCGTAATGTAGCGCGCCAGCGCTTCCACACCCAGCAGACGAAGGATGTCATGGGGGTCGGCAGGCCCATCGACGATACTCTCGCCCTTGTTCACCACCTGGCCGTCATGCGCGGTAACATGCTTGTCCTTGGGGATCAGATATTCATGCGACACCCCGTCCAGGTCGGTGATCACCAGCCGTTGCTTGCCTTTCGTATCCTTGCCGAAGGAGACGATCCCGGTAACTTCCGCCAGCACCCCTGCGTCTTTGGGCGAGCGCGCTTCGAACAACTCCGCCACGCGTGGCAGTCCCCCGGTGATATCCCGTGTCTTGGAACTCTCCTGTGGAATGCGGGCCAGGACTTCGCCTACACTGACCTGCTGACTGTCGCGCACGGTGATGATGGAGCCGATCTGGAAAGTGATATTGACTGGCAGATTACTTCCGGCAAGCCGAACCTCCTTGCCCTCGTCATCCAGCAATTTGACCATGGGGCGCAAGCCTTTCGTCTGAATCACCCCGCGACGCTTGGGATCGATGATGACAAGCGTGGACAATCCTGTCACCTCGTCGATCTGCTTGGCTACCGTCACTCCTTCTTCCACATTCTCGAACCGGACTTTGCCCGCATATTCGGTAATGATAGGGCGCGTATGGGGATCCCAGGCTGCCAGCACCTGTCCCGCCTTCACGACTTCGCCGTCGCGAATCAGCAGCGTTGCGCCATAAGGCGCCTTGTGGCGCTCGCGCTCACGCCCGTTATCGTCCTGGATCACGACTTCACCGCTGCGGGAGATGGCCACCAGTTCGTTGCGCGCATTCGTCACATACCGCATGCTCGGAGAATATCGGACGACTCCGTTGGACTTGCTCTCCACCTGGCTGGCCACTGCGGTCCGGGAAGCGGCGCCACCGATGTGGAAAGTACGCATGGTGAGCTGTGTACCCGGCTCGCCAATGGACTGGGCCGCGATCACACCCACCGCCTCGCCTACATTGACCGGCGTTCCCCGTCCGAGGTCGCGCCCATAACACTTGGCACACAACCCGTAACGGGTTTCACAGGTAAGCGGGGTGCGCACTTTCACCTCATCTATGCCCAAAGCCTCGATCGTGTCGACCGCATTCTCATCCAGCAGGGCACCCGCCGGATAAATCACGGTCTGATGCTCGGGATTGATGACGTCATTTGCCACCACCCGTCCGAGTATGCGTTCGCGCAGCGCCTCGATGACTTCTCCCCCCTCGACCAGCGCTTTCATCACCACCCCGTTGTTGGTCTCGCAGTCCTCCTGCGTCACCACGAGATCCTGGGTGACGTCCACCAGGCGCCGAGTGAGATAACCAGAGTTGGCGGTTTTGAGGGCCGTATCGGCCAAACCTTTGCGAGCACCGTGAGTGGAAATGAAGTACTGCAGCACGTTGAGGCCTTCACGGAAATTTGCCGTGATGGGCGTCTCAATGATCGAGCCGTCCGGCTTGGCCATCAGGCCCCGCATGCCGGCCAGCTGACGAATCTGGGCCGCCGAACCACGCGCGCCCGAGTCTGCCATCATATAGATCGAATTGAACGACTCCTGGGTCAGCGGGTTGCCATTTTTGTCTGTCCGGGCATCTCCTGTATCAAGATCGAGTATCGGCTCGACGCCGAGCTGATCCATCATGGCCTTGGCAACCTGGTCCCCGGCGCGCCCCCAGATATCCACCACCTTATTGTAGCGCTCCCCCTGGGTCACCAGACCGGAGGTGTACTGAAGCTCGATCTCCTGCACCTCTTTCTCGGATGCGCTGATAATGGCATCCTTCTGCCTCGGGGTGAGCATATCGTGCAGGCAGATGGAAATGCCGGCACGCGTCGCATAACTGAAGCCTGTATACATCAGCTTGTCGGCAAATATGACCGTTTCGCGCAACCCGCAACGCCGGAAGCTGGCATTGATGAGCTTGGAAATTTCCTTTTTCTTGAGTACCTTGTTGATCAGGGGGAAGGGCAGCCCGGCAGGAAGAATTTCGGACAGCAGCGCCCGCCCAACCGTGGTCTCATACCGCGTCATCTTCTCCTGCCGTTCGCCCTCGGCACCTGTTTCATGTTCCCTGATGCGGACGGTGATCCTGGAATTCAATTCGATGACGCGATTTTCATAGGCTCGCGAAACTTCGCCGATGTTGCTGAAACACATGCCCTCGCCACGCGCATTGATCTTCTCGCGTGTCGTGTAGTACAGCCCCAGCACAATATCCTGCGAAGGAACGATGATCGGTTCCCCGTTTGCCGGCGACAACACATTGTTGGTAGACATCATGAGCGTGCGGCATTCCATCTGGGCTTCCAGCGACAGCGGAACATGCACCGCCATCTGATCGCCGTCGAAGTCGGCGTTGAATGCGGCGCACACCAGCGGATGCAACTGGATCGCCTTGCCTTCGATCAATACCGGCTCAAATGCCTGGATGCCCAACCGGTGCAGCGTCGGCGCACGGTTCAGCATTACCGGGTGCTCGCGAATGACATCCTCGAGGATGTCCCATACGACCGGGGTCTCGGCCTCGACTTCACGCTTGGCTGCCTTGATGGTGCTGGCAATACCCATAATCTCGAGCTTGTTGAAGATAAATGGCTTGAACAACTCCAGCGCCATTTTCTTCGGCAGCCCGCACTGGTGCAACTTGAGCTGCGGACCTACCACGATGACGGAGCGGCCCGAGTAGTCCACCCGTTTTCCCAGCAGATTCTGGCGAAACCGGCCCCCCTTGCCCTTGATCATGTCGGCAAGCGATTTCAGCGGTCGCTTGTTCGCGCCCGTCATGGCCTTTCCGCGACGCCCGTTATCAAGGAGCGAGTCCACCGCTTCCTGCAGCATGCGCTTTTCGTTGCGCACGATGATTTCCGGCGCCTTCAGTTCGAGCAGGCGTTTCAGCCGGTTGTTGCGGTTGATGACGCGGCGATACAGATCGTTCAAATCGGAGGTGGCAAAACGGCCGCCATCCAGCGGCACCAGCGGGCGCAGCTCGGGTGGCAGCACTGGCAGCACCGCAAGAATCATCCATTCCGGCTTGATACCGGATTTGCTGAACGCCTCCAACACCTTGAGACGCTTGGAGATTTTCTTCATCTTCGTTTCGGAGCCGGTGGTTCCCATCTCCCGCCGAAGATTGTCGATTTCCACCCGGATGTTCAGGTTGCCCAGCAAGTCACGGATGCCCTCCGCGCCCATGCTGGCGCGGAAATCGTCTCCGTATTCTTCTGTCTTGGCGCGATAGTCGTCATCCGTCAGCAATTGTCCCCGCTGAAGCGGCGTCATGCCGGGATCTGTGACGACGTAGGCTTCGAAATAAAGTACGCGCTCGATATCGCGCAAGGTCATGTCCAGAACCATGCCCAGGCGCGATGGCAGTGACTTCAGGAACCAGATATGAGCGACCGGTGACGCCAGTTCGATATGCCCCATGCGCTCGCGCCGCACCTTGGAGAGTGTGACCTCGACACCGCATTTTTCGCAGATCACGCCGCGATGCTTCAGTCTTTTGTATTTTCCGCACAGGCATTCGTAGTCCTTTACCGGACCGAAAATCTTTGCACAGAACAGGCCGTCCCTTTCCGGCTTGAAGGTACGATAGTTGATGGTTTCCGGCTTTTTTACTTCGCCATAGGACCAGGAACGTATCTTTTCCGGAGACGCGAGGCCGATCTTGATCGAATCGAATTCTTCTTTCTGGGTAACCTGTTTGAATAAATCAAGCAGTGCTTTCATTTGTCACTCCTGTTGATCGGGCGCCAATACAAAATTTTTCGGCAAACGGGGAACGGGCGAGGCATCGCCATCCTCCGATCGCTTGCCGAAGCGATTTCTTTCTAGTGCCGTTCCAGGTCGATATCCATGGCCAATGAGCGAATTTCCTTTACCAGCACATTGAATGACTCAGGCATGCCCGCGTCAATCTTGTGGTCGCCCTTTACAATGCTCTCGTATACCTTCGTGCGCCCGTTTACATCGTCCGATTTTACTGTCAGCATTTCCTGCAGGGTGTAGGCGGAACCGTAGGCTTCGAGCGCCCAGACCTCCATTTCACCAAAACGCTGCCCTCCGAACTGGGCCTTGCCTCCAAGCGGCTGTTGCGTGACCAGGCTATAGGGACCGGTCGAGCGCGCGTGCATCTTGTCATCCACGAGATGGTGCAGCTTCAGTACATGCATATAGCCCACCGTCACGGGGCGATCAAAGGCTTCGCCCGTCCGACCGTCATGCAGGGTAACCTGACCGGAACGAGGGAGACCCGCGAGTTCCAGCATGTCCTTGATTTCCTGCTCCGTGGCGCCATCGAACACGGGTGTCGCAAAAGGCACGCCGTCCTGAAGGTTCTCCGCCAGATCCATGACTTCGTCTTCCGTAAGCGAGGCGATATCCTCCTGTTTGCCGCTGGTATTGTAGATCTTGTCCACCAGCGACCGGATTTCCGCAGCCCGGCTGCCGGCACGCAGCATATCGCCGATTCGGTTTCCCAGCCCTTTTGCGGCCCATCCAAGATGCGTTTCCAGAATCTGTCCTACATTCATGCGGGAGGGCACTCCCAGCGGGTTGAGCACCACATCGACCGGGGTTCCGTCGGCCATGTACGGCATGTCTTCCACGGGTACGATCTTGGAAATCACCCCCTTGTTGCCGTGACGGCCCGCCATTTTGTCCCCTGGCTGCAGGCGCCGCTTGACCGCGACATAAACCTTGACCATTTTCTGCACACCGGGTGGCAGTTCGTCACCCTGGGTAAGTTTCTTTTTCTTTTCTTCATAGGCCTCATCGAATGCCCTGCGCTTCTGCGCCAGCCCTTCTTCGATCTGTTCGAGCTGCACGCTCGCCTCTTCGTCGGCCAGGCGGATATCGAACCAGTGGTGTGGATCAATGCCGTCCAGGTATTCCTTGGTGATTGGAGCGCCCTTCGCGAGTTTTTTCGGCCCCCCCGTGGCAGCCTTGCCCTTGAGCAGGCGTTCGATGCGCACGAATGCATCCGCTTCCACGATCCGCATCTGGTCAGCCAGATCTTTCTTGTATCGTTTCAGTTCATCGTCGATGATCTGCTGGGCGCGCTTATCGCGCTCGATTCCTTCACGGGTGAACACCTGCACATCGATGACAGTGCCTGAAATGCCCGACGGCACCCGTAGCGACGTGTCCTTTACGTCGGACGCCTTCTCCCCAAAGATGGCTCTCAGCAATTTTTCTTCAGGCGTCAGCTGGGTTTCACCCTTGGGGGTGACTTTACCGACCAGCACATCGCCTGCTTCCACTTCCGCGCCGATATGCACGATGCCCGAGGCATCCAGCCGTCCGAGCTGCGCTTCCGACAGATTGGAAATATCCCCGGTGATTTCTTCCGTTCCCAATTTGGTGTCCCGGCTCACGACCGACAGTTCCTCGATGTGAATGGAGGTGAAACGGTCATCCGCGACAATGCGTTCGGAAATGAGAATCGAGTCCTCGAAATTGAAGCCGTTCCAGGGCATAAATGCCACCAGCATGTTCTGTCCCAGCGCAAGTTCGCCCTGGTCCGTGGATGCGCCATCGGCCACCACATCCCCGCGTCCGATCACGTCTCCCACTTTCACCAGCGGACGCTGGTTGATATTGGTGTTCTGATTGGAACGGGTGTATTTGATGAGATTATAGATATCCACACCCACTTCCCCGGCCCGGGTTTCGGCATCATGCACGCGCACGACGATACGGCTCGCATCCACGTAATCCACCACGCCACCGCGCACCGCCTTCACCGCCGTGCCGGAATCGACCGCCACCACACGCTCGATCCCCGTTCCGACCAGAGGCTTTTCCGCACGCAGGCATGGCACGGCCTGGCGCTGCATGTTGGACCCCATCAATGCACGGTTGGCGTCATCGTGCTCCAGAAATGGAATCAGCGAGGCGGCCACGGACACAATCTGCGCCGGCGCCACATCCATGTATTCGATGCGGTCCGGCGTCGAAAGGGTAAACTCGTTCTTGTGGCGGCAGGACACGATATCGTTGGTGAACTTACCGTCCTGATCCAGTTCCGCATTTGCCTGCGCAATCACGTACTGGCCTTCCTCTATGGCCGACAGATAATCGATCTCATCGGTTACGCCGCCATTTCTGACCTTGCGATACGGTGTCTCCATAAAGCCGTATTCATTGGTCCGCGCATACAGGGCGAGCGAATTGATCAGTCCGATATTCGGACCCTCCGGGGTCTCGATCGGACATACCCTCCCATAATGAGTGGGGTGCACGTCGCGCACCTCGAATCCTGCCCGCTCCCGGGTCAAGCCGCCAGGTCCCAGCGCGGAGACCCTGCGCTTGTGAGTAATTTCCGACAGCGGATTGGTCTGATCCATGAATTGGGACAACTGGCTGGATCCGAAAAATTCACGTACCGCGGCTGATACCGGCTTTGCATTGATCAGGTCATGGGGCATGAGGTTTTCCGACTCAGCTTGACTGAGCCGTTCCTTCACCGCTCGCTCGACCCGTACCAGGCCCGAACGGAACTGATTTTCCGCCAGTTCGCCGACCGAACGCACGCGACGGTTACCCAGATGATCGATGTCATCGATTTCTCCGCGGCCATTGCGCAATTCGACCAGTATCCGGATCACGGCGATGATATCCTCATTCGACAGCGTGGTAGCCCCCCCCAGTTCCGTCCTCCCCACGCGGCGATTGAACTTCATGCGCCCGACCACCGAAAGGTCATACCGTTCAGGCGCATAGAACAATCCGTGGAACAAGGCTTTGACTGCATCCTCGGTAGGCGGTTCACCCGGCCGCATCATGCGGTAGATTGCGATCTGGGCAGCCATCTGATCCACAGTCTCGTCTATCCTGAGGGTCTGCGACATATATGCACCCTGATCGAGATCATTCGTATATATGGTGTTTATCACTTCTATATTCGCGTCGCGCAACTTGGCCAGCAGGGTTTCCGTAAGCTCGTCATTGGCCAGGGCCAGGATCTCGCCGGTCTCCTTGTCCACCACGTTATGACCCAGTATCCGCCCCAACAGAAAGTCTTCCGGCACCTCGAGTTTATCGATCCCGGCCTGCTGCATTTCACGTACATGCTTGACCGTGATCCGTTTATCTTTCTGGACAATCATTTTTCCGCTTTTGGATACGATGTCGAAGCGCGCCGTGTCGCCGCGCAGCCGTTCAGGTATCAACTCGAAGAGAACACCCTCTTGCGGAAGATGAAAGGTATCGAAGGAAAAGAAATTTTCCAGTATCTGTTCCGGTGTATAGCCGATTGCCTTGAGCAGCACTGTAATCGGCATTTTACGGCGCCGGTCGACCCGGAAATAAAGATAGTCCTTGGGATCAAACTCGAAATCGAGCCATGAACCACGGTACGGGATAATGCGCGCCGAAAAGAGCAGCTTGCCGGAAGAATGAGTCTTGCCGCGATCGTGCTCGAAAAATACCCCTGGCGAACGGTGCAACTGGGAGACGATCACCCGCTCGGTGCCGTTGATGACGAACGAGCCCGTGTTGGTCATGAGAGGGATTTCCCCCATGTAGACCTCCTGCTCCTTCACTTCCCTTACTGTGGGTTTCGACGCCTCCTTGTCCATGATCGTCAATCGCACTTTAGCGCGCAGGGGAGAAGCATACGTCAGCCCCCGCTGCTGGCACTCCTTGACATCGAAAGGCGGAATGCCGAGAACGTAATTGACGAAATCGAGGCGAGCATTCTTGGAGTGACTCTCGATCGGAAAAATCGACATGAAAGCCGCCTGCAGGCCCTGAGAAGCACGTTTGTCAGGATCGACCTGAGCTTGCAGGAAATCCGCATAAGATTCGATTTGCGTTGCGAGAAGAAAGGGAATCGGCAAAACGCTCGCGCGCTTCGCAAAACTCTTGCGAATACGTTTTTTCTCGGTAAACGAATAACTCATGAAGTCTCTCCGGGAGATCAGAAGGCAAATGGATGGAAAATGGAGGGCAGAGTACCTGTTTTGACGACCGCGCTAAGTGTCCTACCGCACAAAAGATGCGAAAACAGACTTAAAAGCCATTTGCTGACGGCATACATCAAGCCGCCAGCTGTCCTGCTGCTTTACTTCTTTGTTTCTTACTTGATCTCGGCAGTCGCACCCGCTTCTGCCAGTTGCTTCTGAATGGCTTCGGCATCAGCCTTGGCAACGCCTTCCTTGACTGCCTTGGGAGCACCGTCCACGAGATCCTTCGCTTCTTTCAGGCCCAGGCCGGTAATCGCGCGCACGACCTTGATCACGTTTACCTTGCTTTCGCCGACCGCTGTCAGCATGACGGTGAATTCCGTTTGCTCTTCGGCAGGAGCGGCAGCGGCACCGGCCGCGGGCGCAGCCGAAACGGCCGCCACTGCGGCAGCGGAAACGCCGAATTTTTCTTCCATTTCCTTGATCAGCTGGGACAGTTCCAGAACCGTCATATTCGCAATTGCATCCAGAATTTCTGCTTTGGCTACAGCCATGATTTTCTCCTGATAATAAATCCGATATTGGTGTTAGGGTTTCAATGAAAGCGGGTTATACGGTCTCTTTTTGATCGCGGACAGCCGCGACGCCACGGACAAAACGCGCGGGCACTTCATTGAGAGTCCGCACGAAGTTGGCAATGGGCGCCTGCATGGTACCGAGCAGTTTGCCCAGCAGTTCCTCACGGCTCGGAAGGGAGGCAAGACTCGCGATCTCGCTCCCGGTTATCACACGGTTGGCCATGGCACCCGCCTTGATGACAAACTTGTCATTGCCGCGTGAAAACTCATGCAGCACTTTGGCCGCCGCGACCGGATCACTTCCGATACCGTAGGCCAGCGGTCCCACCATGTGCTCGGAAAGGCCCGAGAAGGGCGTATCCGCCACCGCACGGCGAGCAAGCGAGTTTTTGAGTACGCGGAAATATATTCCCGATTCCCGCGCCTTCGCCCGTAGCCGGGTCATACTTCCCACATCCAGCCCGCGATACTCCGCCACGATGATGGCCTGTGCCGTAGCCACTTGGGCGCCGACCTCAGCGACTACCGCTTTTTTCTCTTCCAGATTCAGACTCAAGGTAGTTCTCCATCAGTTAAAATGCGATACTGGACTGTGGGTGCTGGGGCGTGGGGCAGGTAACCGCCCTATCTCCCAATACTCCAGGCCACGTTTCCACTATCGCGAACCGGCGACCTTAAATCAGGAGTCAAATCATGTTCCTGTTTTGGGCACGCCATCTGCGCTGGGCGCCTAGCAAAAAACGGAAGACTGAAGGCGCAAACTGGACCGTGATGCATCTCGCACAGCCTGCTTGCATTGCCTCATCTCTGCCAGGCAAATTAAGTCCCCGGACAACGACAAAACAGCGATAACCGATATTTCCGGTTACCGCCCATGTCAGCCGTCAACCAGCAACCCCAGCGGTCTTTGATAACCCATCGTCCCTGGCACGTGTGCCGGAGCGATGGCCCAAAGCCTTACAAATTCCTTCGATTGCAAAAAAGATGATGATCACCTTACACTGGCTTGATCCACCCGGATGCCTATCCCCATCGTGCTGGAGACCGATATCCTTCTCAGGTAGACACCCTTCGACGCAGCAGGTTTGGACTTGTTGAGCGCATCCACCAGCGCCAGCATGTTTTGAGTCAGCGCCTCCACGGTGAATGATGCCCGGCCGATCGTGCACTGCACGATACCGCCTTTGTCGGCACGGTATTGGACCTGTCCTGCCTTGGCATTTCTGACCGCACCGGCAACATCGGGAGTCACGGTGCCTACCTTGGGGTTGGGCATCAGCCCGCGCGGACCGAGTATCTGGCCAAGTTGTCCAACGATACGCATCGCATCGGGACTGGCGATGGCCACATCGAAATCGATACTGCCAGACTTGATCTGCTCGGCGAGGTCTTCAAATCCCACGATATCGGCGCCCGCGGAAAGCGCTTCCTTCGCCTTGTCCCCCTGGGCAAATACAGCCACCCGCACCGTTTTACCGGTGCCCGCAGGCAACACGACCGAACCGCGCACTGCCTGGTCGGACTTCCGTGCATCGATCCCCAGATTGACGGCCACGTCGATCGACTCATCAAATTTTGCGGTAGCAGTTTGCTTGATAATCTCGAACGCCTCTGGCAGCGGATAATTTTTCGTGCGATCGGCTTTCCCGCTGATCGCCTTGAAGCGCTTGGAAATGCGAGCCATCTTATACGCCCTCCACTTCCACGCCCATGCTGCGGGCACTGCCGGCGACGGTGCGCACGGCGGCATCCATATCCGCCGCCGTCAGATCAGGCATCTTTATCTGAGCGATTTCCTCAGCCTGCTGCCTCGTCAATTTGCCAACTTTGTCCGTGTGGGGTTTTGCACTGCCCTTTCCTACGCCTGCCGCCTTCTTGATCAGCACGGTCGCGGGCGTGGTTTTCATAATGAAAGTGAAGCTCTTGTCGGCATAGGCAGTGATGACGACCGGAACCGGCAACCCCACCTCCATTTTCTGGGTTGCGGCATTGAACGCCTTGCAAAACTCCATGATGTTCAGTCCCCGCTGACCCAGCGCGGGACCGATAGGCGGGCTGGGATTGGCTTTCCCGGCCGGCACCTGCAGCTTGATATAGCCGACTATTTTCTTTGCCACGATAGCTCTCCTCTCGGGTACAGGCGAGCGCTCACGCTCTCCCCGGTTTGACAATAAATATGGCGGGATGCCGAGTGCACACGGAACCCCGCCTTATTCCAGTTTCAGGCTTTTTCTACCTGGCTGAAATCCAGTTCTACGGGCGTAGGACGGCCAAAAATGGAGACCGAAACCCTGAGTTTACTTTTGTCATAGTTGACATCTTCCACATTTCCATGAAAATCGGTGAATGGCCCTTCCTTGACCCGTACCGCCTCGCCCGCCTCGAAAAGAATCTTGGGCTTGGGCTTCTCGACCCCTTCCTGAATCTGATGGAGGATGTTTTCCACTTCCTTGTCGCTGATCGGTGTGGGATTCATGGCTGAACCCCCGATAAAACCAGTCACCTTGGCCGTATTCTTGACCAGATGCCAGGTCTCGTCGGTCATCTCCATCTCGACCAGCACATACCCGGGAAAAAACTTTCGTTCGCTGAGGTTTTTCTGACCAGCTTTTATTTCGATGACCTCTTCCACCGGAACGAGTATCTGGCCGAATCTGTCCTGCATTCCGGCACGGTTGATCCGCTCCTTCAATGCGCGCTGTACGCTCTTCTCGAACCCGGAGTAGGCATGAACCACATACCACTTCTTATCCATTACCCCTCCTGCCCCATCATGTACTGAACGGCAAACAGCAATCCGGCATCCACCATCCACAGGAACAAAGCCATCACGACAACAAATGCAAAAACGATGCCGGTAGTCTGAAGTGTTTCCTTGCGATTGGGCCACACGACTTTTCGGGTTTCGTCCGATGATTCCCGGCTGAACGCATAAAAACGCCTGCCCTGGTCGGTAAACGAAAACACCGCAGCCCCCAGGACGATACCCCCCAGAACCGAAATGACGCGGATCACCATGGCACTGTCGCGCAGGTAATAGAAACCGGCAATACCTGCAATTAACAGCAGAAGCGCGAATCCCAACTTGATCTTATCCACTACCTTATCCCACTTTGCCGGTAAATGAGGTGATGTCCGGATGAACCGATACTGATTTGCAGTACCGATCACTTGCGATACAGATGGCGTTACGAGGCCCGATTACGCCTG
>CAZYYR010000046.1:0-13855 GCA_964651465.1 uncultured Nitrosospira sp. | reverse complement strand
GTCTCCACTATCTCCTGTTATCTCAAGTTCAACACGGTGCGAGCGGCGGCGCACAGATCGATTACCCGCCAACTCGTACCGAATATTTCAAGGAGTCCAAATGGCTGTTTTCAATGCACCCGATTTGCATACCAGGCCCCGCCACATGGGCGGATACGGCAATGCGGTAGTGGTTTCCGGTTCGGTAACGCCTGCCGCTGGCAGTATGGGCGATATTTACCGTCCGGTGATCATTCCCGGCGGACTGGAGGTGACCGATGTCGACATCGTCAACGATGACCTCGATGCCAGCGGTGCGCCGGCCCTCACTTGCAAGATCGGTTATGCGCCGCTCGATGCAGCGGAAGGACCGCCTGCCGTCGATGATTATTTCGCCAGCACCGGCAGGACACTTCTCAATACCGCCGGACGCAGCTCATTGAATTTCCAGCCCATCAAGTTTGAGAAACCGGCGTTTCTCACCATTACGGTTACCGCATCCGCAGCTACATTTGCACCGGGGAGGGTGACAGCAATTGTGAAGGGAGATGGATTGGGCGTCCGGTAACAGATACAAATTCATCAACAAGGAACGCGCGGTCAGACCTCACGTCGGTTCCATTTTTCTGGAGGCAAAATGCCACTCGTCAAATATAAAGGATCAGCAGCCCTGGTCGATCAGATATCAGGATCCCGGGTGAACTGGAATCCAGGACAGGTAAGAGATGTTTCCCTTGAGATCGGATATGCACTCCTCGCGACTAATCCCTCTTTCGCGTATGAGGCCCCCGGAGTCCTGGACATTAAGGGAAATGTCGTTCCCGTTCCCCGCATCCATCCCTATTATCACTTCCACGGATTTGCAGGGGACCAGACCCCGGACGATCCTGTTTTCTATGACAAGGCGACCGAGAATCACGCGATACCCGGCGTACATCTGTCCAAATCCAGCCTTTGGTCGGTGCCGGGCTATGTTTCGACGCTTGATCCCGCAGTTGGGGCTACTGATTCGGTACTGCGCATTCCCCCACTCAATTTCGACTACTCCGGTGGAGAGAAACTGATTCTGTGGATGCTCGGCAAATGGATTCCGGAAGGCGTTGAGGTCGCCATGATCGGCGATGGTTTCAGCATTACTCAACGCGGCTGGCATATCAAGGTGCGCGCCGATGGGCGATTTCAATCCGTTTTATATGGCCAAACCATTGGCTATGGGGGGTCGGGAAGCGTTGCTCCCTTTGACGGCAAGCTGCATGATTTTGGCATCGTTCTCGACGGTCAGAATCGGAAATATTGTCACTGGGTCGATGGTCAGCTGGATCCCAATTTCGGCAGTGACTACATTCCTTTTTACGGGGGAGCGAGTTTCGACACACGGACGATGAACACAGTGAATATCGGGTCTGCCATCGCTGCACCCGGTGGCACAGCCGGTATCGGTACCTCGATACGCGGATGTGCAATCGTGCGGCTTCCTGTGGATTACCCCACCCCATCGGTTGAAGCCATCACCTCGACCTTCAGGCAACTGCGCGCCAATCCCGGCAAGCTCATCCTGGGGAGTGCATTCTGATGACGCTTCTCGCTTCCCACCCGCTTGCAACCACTTTTTCCGAAGTTTACACGCTCCAGACGATGGGTATGAACGTAAGCGGCAAAGCCTATCCGAGGGGAATTCCAGGCAGTTTCGACCTTATCGATGGAGTAGCAAAAGTCACGGTAAGGGATTCGGATCCAAGGACGTACGGAGAACGGCGCTCTGAAATGCAGTTCAACCATCAACTCGATCCAACCGGAGAACGCTGGTATACATGGAAGTTCATGATTCCATCCAACTGGAATTTCGATACGGGCATGGCGATCATGCAAATCCATGAAACGCAGGATGAGGGCGATATCCAGAACCGAGCAGTACAGTTTGTGCTGCTTCTCGAAAATGGGCAGCTGGTGGCCCGGGTGCCGAGTTCAATAGAGACGGAATCTCCTGATTCCTACCGGTTGGCAATTCATCCATTCAGTTTCGACAAGTGGTACTTCATGTGCCTCCACGCGAACTGGCAGCATACCCAGGCCGGGTTCTGGGAGATGTTCGTTGATAACGTGCCCATGTTCAGGCAGTACGGCATTGCCACCGCTTACGATGATCTTGTGGGCGGATATCTGAAGCTCGGTATTTACAACTTCCATAAAGCGGAAGGATGGGGCACCAAGACCATTTATGTTTCCGACGTGAATATCTGGTCGGGCAACGATGGCTACCGTGAGGTCATGGGCTCGCCGCCGATGGCTGGAACGAGACGGGTGGAAACCTGAAGGAGGAGCCGGCATGCCACAAGTGAAGTATATCGGCACCACGATCAAGACCGACAGTATCGAAGGGATCGGCTTGCATTGGGACCCGGGACAGACACGCAGCGTGACAGCCGAGGTCGCCGAGCGGCTGCTGGCCTACCCCGACACCTGGACGAGCGTACGGAATAAAGCCTCCACCGGTAGCACGGTCGGCCTGACGCCCCCCGCCAGGGAGGTGGAAGAGCCGCTGCCGGTGGTTGATTTTCATGCAATGGACAAGGCAGCCATGGTCGAGTATGCGGAACGCAACTATGGCGAGCAGCTGGACAAGCGCCTGAGTGAAGAGAATATCAGGCATAAAGTAATTGCGCTCTTCATGCGCCAGGAGATGGAGCTGGATTGATGGCCCTGGTCTACCAGAACATCATGGACCTGGCCCGCATCCCGCTCAACGACGAAGACAAGGTGCGCTATTCCGATGCAATGCTGATGTCATTTACGGTCCATGGCATGCTCCAGGTTCTCAAACGTCGGCCCGATCTGTTCATTGGACGATTCGACACGCCGCCGGGTGCGGAAGAGGGTCCGGCCGGAATCTTCCCGCTGCAGCCCGAATATGCCCAGCTCATCGCGGATTACGTCACTGCCAGAGCAGAAGCGGGAGATGACGAGCATCTCGATTCAGGTCGGGCTGCTGTCTTCATGCAGCTTTTCAGTTCCGAGGCGCAACCGTGAGGCCCTGGAGCGATTTCTACGACATGGTGATGCCGGAGCTGCCAGGTTGCCCGCGCGCGGCAATCGACAATGCATTGCGTGAGTCTGCCATCGAGTTTTGCGAACAATCGCTGGCGTGGCGGATGTTCCATCCAGACGTCATCACGGTGCCTGGTACGGCGGTATATGCCTTCGTACCAGCAGACGGTGCGGCGGTGCATGCCATTTCGCATGCCACGCTGGACGGCCGCGGGCTGGAGATGCGTGGGGGAGAGACGGGAGCCAATGGTGGAGAGCACCATTGGCGGAAGGGTTTCCCCCGATACATTCTCGGCGGTGCTGCGCATTTCACGCTGGTTCCCGAACCCGATGCAGCCGGAGTGCTGGCCATGACAGTCATATTGAAACCTTCTATCGCCAGCACAGGAATAGAGGATCTGCTTTTTGTCGAATACCGCGACCCTATTATCCATGGCGCGCTGGCACGACTGATGCTGTCTCCTAAAAAACCTTACAGCAACATACAATTGGCAGCTTATCACCAGCAGCGGTTCATTATCAGGACGGGCGCTGCCGGCATGAGGGCAGCAAACAGCCACGCCAGGGTCCCGATACAGACCGCGCTCGCAAGACGAGGTGGATCATGGGATTGAAATTCAGCAATTTCGGAAAAGCCATCGTCAGCTCGGCCCCCAGCGGGACAACAGGGCGGAGCTTCACAGTGGAAGCGGGAAAGGGAATCTTTTTTCCATCGCTCGGCACTGGCGATTATTTCTATGGCATTTTCAAGGATGCATCCGGCAACAGGGAGGTGGTGAAAGTCGAGGCGCGCAGCGGCGACGCCATCACCATTGCCGTGGGCGGCCGCGGGCTGGACGGCACATCCGCGCGCAACTGGGCAGCCGGCGACTATTTTGTGGCGGGCCTCCCCAGCATCGCCCTGCAGGAGTCGTTATCCAACCCCAACCTGATCGCCCTGGGTGCATTGGCTTCTTCCGGGGACAAGCTTCCCTACTTCTCCGACGCAGGCAGGGCAGCTCTCACGGATCTGACCCCGTTCATCCGTGACCTCCTGGATGACGTGGACCCGTCGGCGGCGCGAGCCACTCTGGCAGCGGCACCTGCCACGCTCATTCCCTCTGGTACGGTGATGTCGTTTTTTCAGGCTGCTGCCCCTGCAGGGTGGACACAAGTGACCAGTCATCACGACAAGGCCTTGCGGATCGTGGGAGGCCCAGGCGGAGGGACAGGCGGGTCGGTGTCCTTCACGGCTGCTTTTTCGTCGCGGGCAGTCTCCGGATCGAACAGCGCGACTACCCTGACTTCAGCACAGATACCTGCGCATACGCATAATTTCAATGTTTATGCTACATCGGGCGGAGGGGTAAATCCTGGTGGTGGAACGGGGGCGAATGTAACAGGAACCCCCAGTACAAACAGTGGAACGGGTGGTGGTGGTTCACATACCCACGCGTTCACGGGCACGGCCATCGATCTTGCCGTGCAATATATCGACATGATCATAGCGAGCAAGGACTGATGAAGATACGTTCGGCAGATTGTCCGCTCGGCGCACGATGCGAAGAGCTGAAGATGGAAGACGGAAAGCCGGTGCTCTATCGCTGCCCATGGCATGTCCAGGTTCGGGGCGTCGACTCCAACACGGGCCAGGAAACCGGCACCTGGGGCTGCGCAATTGCCTGGATGCCGGCATTGATGATCAACACAGCCAACGAATCCCGCAAAGGGGCCGCTGCAACCGAATCATTCCGCAACGAGATGGTGAAGCAGGGCGAAAAAACGCAGCAGGTTCTGTACGCTGCGGCACTGGCAGAAAAAAGAATGGCTGGAAACCTCATCGGGGAGACAGGGAAATGCGTGTAATCATTATCCGGGATGACAGTGTCATCGGCATCGACGGCCTGTTCAGGCAGGTCGATTTGTCCGGATTGACGGCAGGCGTAAGGGCAGTTCAGTGGGACGGCACAAGCGGTCATATCGAATACGATGACGCGCCGAATACCATGCTCGACCGCATTGCCGGCTTCCAGCCGTTTATCGAGCGCTGGGAAGCCGCCGCGCCGTGCCCCGCTCCGCTTTCCCCGCTCCAGATGAAAACCGCTGCACTGGAGCGAGTCGATGCCGCATACGGCTCCGCCATGGCGGCATTGACAGAGGGATATCCGGAAAACGAGGTCAGGAGCTGGCCGAAACAGGAGGCGGAAGCACGCGCATGGTCGGCAGATGCACGTGTGTCCACGCCGTGGATCGATGGCGCGGCTGCCGGACGCGGCATCAGCAAGGCCGAGCTTGTCGAAAAAATTCTTGCCCATGCCGCTTCGTTCGCGCCTCTGTACGGGGAACTGACCGGCAAAAGGCAAAAACTGCGGGATGAGATTGCCGCACTCGGTGATCAGCCGGCACAGCAGCAGCTGGATGCAATCCGATGGTAGACCGCACCGAGATCAGGCTCATTGAACAGAACGCGGCATGGCCGCGTTTTTTTTGAATTGCTTCACGTCAGCTCTGGAATTGCAAAATTCTTACTCTTGGAGGATCAACAACATGACACTGTTCCAGCGTAAACGCATCAAGGAAGAGATAAACAGACACAATGCCGTGCTGGATGCCCGGGCCGACAGTTTGCTCGACAAGCTGAGAGCGTCCAGGTGGACCGGCCTGGCCCTGATTGCTGTCGTGCTTGCCGCTGCCGTGTTCAGCGCTGCCTTCCTGTGGAGCCTGTTCTGATCATGAACGATGATGATGGCAATCCGCGAATCGAACGCCGGCGTATGAACGATGACGATGGCGATCGGCGGGTTGAACGCCGGCGTGGTCCATCGACCTATACGCTGTCCTTCAGCGGGATCATTGCGGTAGCAGGCCTGCTTGCATCCGGTGTCGCCACCTACAACGCCATCCAGAATGACATTGCAAGCCTGAAACGGGGTGAGCTGTATCAGGAAAGAACCAACGAGCGGTTGAGCGAGGAAATCAAGCTGGCGAGAATCGAGCAACGGGAAACCATGCGCGAATTCAATGAAAAACTAGACAGGATAATAGAACGATGGCCGCCCGTGAGAAAGCCATGAGATATCCGCTTGGAGCCCTGTTTCTCACTTCATGCGCCATGCTGACACCCTTGTCGACGGGGAACCAGCCAGCCGAGCAGCCGCCGGCTGCCGTTCGCGAGCGCCGCGAAAGCCTTCCGGACCGCAGGCCGGCATCCAGGCAGTTGCCTGCGGGAGCGGAGATTGCCTCATGCACCAACCTCGACACCGGCAATCTGAAAGAAACCATCAAGGCCAAGCTCGATTGCATCGAAGAAAGCACCCGATGACATCGCCCAAGGATGAACGGGCACGAAAATCGGCCGGAGGGATTCATATATGAACAAGCCATCTGCAGTCCAGGTTCGTTCCGCCGTAGCGGCATTGGTGCTCGCAGCTTCCACGCTGGTAGGGATTGCCGTGCACGAAGGTTACAGGGATGAGGCGTATGTTCCTGTACCGGGCGATGTTCCGACTATCGGTTTCGGCACCACCGCGGGCGTGAAAATGGGCGACCGGACTACTCCGGAGCGCTCCCTGATAAGGCTGCTCGATGAAATAGAAGGCATTTATGCCGCCGGGGTCAAACGATGCATCACCGCCCCTCTGTACCAGCATGAATACGAGGCTTTTGTCAGCCTCGCCTACAACATAGGGATCACCGCTTTCTGCCGCAAGGCGAAACCCGGCAGCCCTCCCAACCTGATCGACCTTATCAATGCCGGTCGCTACACGGAGGCCTGCGCGCGCATCGAAGCATTCAAGTACGGGCCGGACGGGCATGGCGGCAAGAAAGTATTGCCGGGCCTGGTGAAGCGGCGAGCGGAAGAGCGCACTTTGTGCGAGGGAAAAAAGCAGAGCAGGGGACATTCTTCCATGGCACAGAACTGAGATTTTCACGGGAAAAAGGAATGAGTGCTTTCAGGATTTCCGGGTTTTCGGGTCTCGTGCCCAGACTGGCAAAGCAGCTGCTGGCGGCGAATCAGGCGCAGGTTGCAACCAATTGCAACTTGACTTCAGGCGATCTGCGGCCTCGAAACGGGGCGAGGCATGCTTTTTCCCCCATGACCGATCAGGATATCCAGTCCATGTTTCGCATCGAGAAAGATGGGAACGAAAAATGGCTGACATGGGATCGGGATGTGGATGTCGCACGTTCCCCGATAGCAGGCAATACCGGGAAACGATTCTACTTTACCGGGGATGGCGAACCCCGCGTATCCGACTACGACATGGCGACAGCCGGCGCGGGACCGTACCCTTCCCGTTGCTACGTGCTCGGTGTGAGCCCGCCTGTCACGAGGCCGGCTGTTTCGGCATTCGGAGGGATGGGCGAAACCGCAAGCCGCGCATACGTCTATACGTTTGTCACTCAATGGGGCGAGGAATCCAGGCCGTCCCCCGCCTCGAATGTGTCAACCGGAAAAGTGGACGATACCTGGGTGCTTTCCGGCCTGGATATTGCGCTACCGAATGCCGGGGCGATCATCGCTGCCGCAAAGGATACGCCTGCTCCCGGATATGCCGAGATCACTCTGGATACGGTGTTCGGCCTGAGAGCCCTCGAGGAAATCGTGTTCTCATCCGTGAGCGGCATGCCGGACCTGAACGGCAGGTTTGCCCTGGCAAGCGTGGATGCGGTCGCGAACAAGATAGTGGTGGAGCTTTCCACAACACAGACCGATGCCACCGGCGGAACATGGGCACGGGCAGCGCCCCACAACACGACGGGCATGACCAGGCGCATCTACCGCACGCTCACGACAGCCAGCGGCACGGAATACCACTACGTCGCCACCGTTACCGGCACGATGGCCACCTTCAGCGATACGACAAGTGACGAAGCAGTCGCGCTGGGCGAAGTTTTGCCTTCAGCCAGCTGGGACATGCCGCCTGCCGGGATGAAAGGTATCGTCATCATGGCGAACGGTATCGCCTGCGGATTCTTCGGCAATGAAATCTGCTTTTCGGAACCCTTCAAGCCTTATGCCTGGCCCGTCGCCTATCGGCAGACCTACGATCAGGACATCGTCGCCATCGGTATTTCCGGCACCACGCTCGTGGGCATGACAAAAGGAAATCCGTTCACCATTACGGGGGTGGAGCCCGTGACGATGGGGGGCGGTATGGAAAAACTGAGCGTGGCGTGGTCCTGCCTGGCAAAGCGCGGGGTAGCCAGTTTTGCCTTTGGCATAGGGTACCCGGCGCCCCAGGGGCTGGTGGTCATCGGCGCCCAAAGTGAAGTCGTCACGCAGGATCTGTTCACCCAAAAGGAATGGTCGGAGCTCGCTCCTTCCACGTTCATCGCAGCTTCCGCCGACAACCGTTATTACGCAGGCTATTCGTCCGAAGGCAGCGAGCTGATGCTGGTGATCGACAAATCCGAGATCGCTTCTTTCATCCTCATCAATCAGAAAATCACGGCGATATGGGCCGACCCGTGGACGGGCAGGCTTTACGTCGCAGCAGACCGAAAAATCTACGAATGGGAAGGGGATGCCGGAACAAAACTTTCCTATGAGTGGAAGAGCAAGAAGTTCATCGCTGCACAGCCAGTCAACTATGGCGCCGCGAAGATCGATGCCGATTTCGACATGAGCGAACCGGAAATAGCAGCTGCCCAGGCATCCCACGATGCAATCATCGCAGCGAATCGGGCAAAGATGGATTCGGGCTCGGTGGGAGATGGCCTGGCCGATCCTGCATTGGGAGAATTCGAAATCGGTGGAGACGAAATGCAGGAAATTCCCCCGCTCATTGTCGATTCCCTGCAATTCCAGTTATGGGCTGGCGATACGCTGAAACTTGCCCGGCAGGTGGCGAGCAGCCGCGCTTTCCGGCTCCCGCTCGGATACAAGGCCGACAATGTGGAAATTGTACTTGCAGGAAATGTCAGGGTAAACAGCGTAGTGCTTGCCGAAACCATGGATGGATTGAAACAGGCATGAGCCTGAGCGGATACATCGCGAAACACGGAAATATGAGCCCCATCGGGGTGATTTGCAGGGAGTGAGACAAGATGCCTAAATATGCACATGCCGACGTACTGGACGGCGGCCTCAACACGATCAGGAACAATGCGAGACGCATGCTGCTGATAAAGACCTATACGATGGCCGACAATTACGCGACCGTCCTCGCCAACGCGATCTGTACGGTGCCCATGACTTCCGACGATTATGTGCTCACCGGAGAGGATGGCGCGGCTCGCGTGCTGACAGTTCCAGCCCGGAGCGGAACAGCTTCCGCAAATTCGGATGCAACCCCCGATCTTCATATTGCCTTCACCGATAATTTCGACAAAGTCCTGCTGGTGACCGATGAAACCACCGACCAGGCGATCACCAGCGGGAATACCGTCAACTTCCCGAGCCTGACCTACACGAGCTCGCAGCCGGCTTGAACCAGCGGGACGGTCATCCCGATAAACTTGAGGAAGAACAATGGCAATTCTTACCCAGGCACAGGCCGCGCGCAGCCTGTCCATCGTCGACCTTCGGATGTTGTCCAGCGGCGCCTACACGACTTCTCCCGTCATCGATCTTGGAATGGGCATCCCGCTCGATGTCACCTTCGAAGTCGAATGCGATCCAAACGGTGCGCCCGCAGGGAGCAAACGCCTGATTCTGTTTGCCAAATTATCTCTGGACAATGTCAGTTTCGGCAGCGGTCCGGAAAGCGGGGTCGATAGTACAAACGAGGCCGATCTCCACTGGATCGGAACGCTGCCTTGCAACGACACGAACATCCACCGGAAATTCTTCAGCCTCCAGGGTCTTCCGGTCACACGCTATCTCAAACTGATCGTGAAGAACGAGACGGGCGTGCCGCTCACCTCCGGCAATGTCTATCGGGCCGATATCACCGGCCTTTCCGATTAAAGCGAAAGCCGGAACACATCCGTGGTTATTCTGCCGGGGCAATTCAAGAGACAGCCCCGCTATGCGGCACGCATTGCCCTGGCCGGCTTGGGGCAAGGGCTGCGCGCATTCTGGATGCCGCAAGGCGAAGGTTCGGCCCTGGTCCGCAATCATGTCACCGGGAAGCGGGCTGTCAGTTTTAGCGGGGTGACACAGGGCATTGCCGAGCACGGGCATGTTCTCAACTTCGCAATCGGGCAAGTAGATACCGGCGATGTGATCGATATTGCCGGCAGCGAGATCACCATTGCATTACGCCTGCGATTGCCTGCCAGTTCCACCAGGCGCCTGTTCGGCAATCACGAAAACTCATCGACAGGCTATCTGCTCTATCAGAACGGGTTTACGGTGGGCTGCCGCCTCAACAATACACTGATTGCCCCTTCACCTGTCCTCGTCGCCGGGTCATGGTCGCAGGTGGCGTTTTCCTGCTTTGGCGGCAACAAACTCGTTGTGCTGGATGGCTCGGTGACATCCACATCCGGTGGGGTGGCGGTGAGCGGAACGGGCACGACCGTCAAACTGGGGGCATACAACTGGCCCGGCCATCCCGATTTCAACGGCGACCTCGAGTATGTGGCGCTATGGGAAAGAGGGCTTTCCGCCCCTGAATTGCTTGCCTTCCAGGAAAACCCATACCGGATATTCGCATCCACCAGATCACGGGTTGCTTCATCCGCACCCTCTCACGCGCTTGCTGCCTCGAACCTGAGCACGGCCAGCAGTAGCAGCACGGGAGCGATCACCCAGGCCCATACTCTGGCCGGCCAGCCCAGTATCCAGAGCAATGCAACAGACGCGATAGCCATCACTGTCAGCGGAATCCACGATCTTGTCGGCACGGCAGCTGGCCAGACCAATAGCTGCGGCTCGGGAACGATTGCCCAGATTCACATGATCGTGCCGGCCCTCTTCGCCCAGGACGCTTCGGTTGCGTCAGCGGCAGTAGCGCAAATCCATGTCCTTGCCGCCGATGAAATTCGGCAAGGCAATCTGGGCAATACCACCGCCGTAACCCGTGACCACGATGATCTGGCACCTGTCTCGCTCGTGCAGCATAACGCAGGGCAAACGGCGGTCGTCCGTCAGGCTCATATTCTGGCTGCCGCATTTTCGTTGCAAAGGAACAGGGCCGGTACGGGCTCGACCGGCGATGGAGTCATCGTCGAACCTACGCTGACCACGGGAACCCGGGCCGGCATTCCCATCAGGAAGCCGGGCATTCCCGCGGGAACGCCGGAATGGCTCAAGACCATGATCGAAATACTGGTGGGGAGGCGTGGCAACAGGATCGCCCCACCGCTCTATCGCACCCTCAATTTTTCTGCCAGCCCGACGAAAGCGGAGTGCGAAGCGCTGTATTCGTATACGAACGAGGTACGGGAAGTCGTGGAGAAGATCGTCACCAGACTGGACAGCTGATGAATACTGAGCTTGTATCACTTCTGCACGCAAACCTGGGTGCGCCATTATCCTCCGAGCTGGCAGCGGATATCTGCGTGGCCGCCAGCAGACTGGATAGACTGGTGGAGCCAGACGCCCTGGAACGGATCAGGCCGGTGAATCACGGGAGCATCATATTCGCGCGGGAGCGCATCGAACATATCGTGGACGAGGTGAAGCCTTTGCATCGGGCACACTGGGAAGAAACCGAGGCACACCGGCACAGGCTGCCGTTCCGTCCGGATTACGCGGCATTCATCCAGTACGAACGCTCCGGACGTTATGTGCTTCTGACAGCGAGGCGCAACGGCCGCCTGCTCGGAAACTGCGCAATGTACCTGGACAAAAGTGCGCATACGCAGACCTTCATTGCAACCGAAGATACGCTCTACCTGCTGCCCGAGGCGCGCTCGGGCAGGACCGCCAGGCGCTTTGTCGCCTATGTCGAGCATGCGATGCAATTGCTGGGGGCAGCCGAAATCAATATCACCGTGAAAACGATGAACAAGGCTGCCAGGTTTTTCCAGATGCTCGGCTATCGCCATGTGGAAAACGGATTAACCAAGATACTGGAGGCAGAAAATGTGCAGTTCGAAACCACCCCGACCTGATCCACTGATCGGCCAGGCTGCCAGGCAGCAGGCTGATATCGCCCAACAGCAACTCGACGTCGCGAAGCAGCAACTGGAGTGGGAAAAGGACCGCGCAAAAGTGCAGGATCCGCTGATCCAGAAGATCATCGACCAGCAGATCGCCTCCGGCGACGCCAACGCCGCAAGGGCAGAAGCACAATGGCAGGCTTATCGCAACCTGTTTGCGCCCCTTGAAGAACAGATGGTCAGGGAAGCCAGTGAATTCGACTCGGAGGAACGGCGGGCCCGCATGGCAGCGGAAGCCGGCGCCGACGTGGCACGTGGTTATGGCGGCGCTCTGAGCCTGGGCCAGCGCACGATGGAGCGCATGGGCATCAATCCGAATTCGGGGCGGTTTCAGGCACTGACTCACGAGACCGGCCTGGGGCTTGCAAAAGATACCGCCGGCGCCATGAACAAGGCCCGGCGCGATACGGAACTTCAGGGCATGGCCATGCGGCAGGCAGCAGCACAATTCGGCCGCAATATGCCCTCCATGGGAATTGCCGCGGATGCGGCAGCGTTGAACGCGGGCAATTCCGCCACTGGAAACCTTGCCACCCAGGCGGGCTTGCATACTGCCGGGCTCAATGCGGCTCGGGACTGGTTCAGCGGATCCACGGGGGCAAGCAACTCAGCGGGAAATTTGATGCTGAACCAGTTCCAGGGCCAACTGGACGCCTGGCGGCAACAGCAGCAGAACAAGGCGGCGGGGCTGGCCGGGCTGGGTAGCCTGGCGGGCATGCTGGGCGGCGCATACCTGCTGGGACCGCAGGGATTGCGGATGGGAGGCACCATCAAAAACGGCCGCGTTCATGAATCCGGCTGCCTCAGACGCATGGGCTATGATCGCGGAGGACTGGTCGAAGGACCGGGGACGGGCACCAGCGATTCCATCTCCGCATCCATCGAAGATATCGAACCTGTTCGCCTGTCCAATGGCGAGGCCGTATTGAACAAGGAAGCGGTAGAACTGGTGGGGGAGGATTTCATCCATCGGCTCAACAGCGGTGGACTGTCCATGCTGATTCGCAAGCGGTCGGGATATGGCGGATGTGGCGGATGTGGCGGGAATGGCGGACATGAAAAAAGAAGGAGGATCGATCATGCTTGAAAGCCTGGGGGCATTTGCGGGGGGATTGGGTGATGGCCTGCGCAGCGGTCTGGACATGAGCGTGCGGCGACAGTATGCTGAGAGCATGAAAAGAAGCGACGCGCGCGAGGCGGAGCTTCATGGGGCGAAAGTCGGACGTTCAAATCTCAACAGGGAAAAACTCGCCCGGTTGCAGGCCGCAAACGATGAAATAGCCGCGGCATGGAGGCAGGATCAGGATCAGTCTGTTCCGAACCATGTATCACCGCTGGGTCTTACGAGCATTACAAAAAATCGTCCTGTCCTGGCAGAAACACGTGCAACCGGCCTTGCCAGTCCAGACAGACGGGCTTCTGCCGCGAGTTCGGATGAAATGATCGGCAGGCGCATGCTGACTGGAAACCTGCTCGAAGACGTGGACGAACTCGCGCGCATAGCGAATATCTATAAGAAATACGGGCTCCTGGAAGAAATGGCGCCATGGATGAACAAGGTTTATCGCGCGAAGAAAAGCGGCATTCCCGACGCATTGCATTCCCTCCTGGAGGGAGACGCGAGGAAGGCCCGGCAGATTCTCGGGAACAACGGTATAAGATTGGCAACCGATCCGCGTCGGATAAATACAGCCGACCAGCAGGAACTATGGAAATTCCAGCTCGAGGACGGTGAGGAACAAGCAATCGATCTGAGGGCGCTCGCGAGCGGATTTTTTCCTGGAAGTTATTTGAACCG
>CAZYYR010000045.1:0-13951 GCA_964651465.1 uncultured Nitrosospira sp. | reverse complement strand
CGGCATGGCCTGCGTGAGCAGGCTTTCGAAAGCCTCTTTACCGAAATGACGGACATAGCTGTCCGGATCTTGAGTCTCCGGCAGAAAAAGAAAACTGATATTCTTGCCATCCGTGATTTGCGCCAGACTGTCCTCCAGCGCCCGGCGGGCTGCTTTCCTGCCGGCGGCGTCCCCATCGAAGCAGAACACCACGTTATCCGCCTGGCGCAACAGCTTCTGGATATGGAAAGGGGTGACGGCGGTACCGAGCGATGCCACGGAATACTCGATCCCGTGCTGGCTAAGCGCGACCACATCCATATATCCCTCTACCACGACGACCCTTCCGGCATCGCGGATGGCTTTGCGAGCGGAAAACAGATTGTAGAGTTCACGGCCTTTCTGAAACAGAGGCGTCTCGGAAGAGTTGAGATATTTCGGCTCTCCCTGATCAAGCACGCGTCCGCCGAAGCCGACTATCGTCCCCTTCAGATTGAATATGGGGAACATGATACGGTCCCGAAAACGATCGTAGACTCTGCCCGCGTTGCCTTCGACGACCAGGCCGGCCTGAATCAGCAGGTCTTTTCGGGTATTTTTCCCATAGTCGGGAAAGGCACCTGCCAGGCTCTGCCAGCCTGCCGGAGCATAACCCAGACCAAAACGGGCTGCGGTCTTACCGTCGAGCCCGCGCTGTTTCAGGTAGGCAATGGCATTCTCCGAGCACTTGAGCTGATCGCGGTAAAAACGGGCAGCTGTATTCATTACCTCAAGCAGGCCCGCCGAAGACGACACTGCCGCGGCCCCTCCTTCGAGGGCGTCGGGTTGTGCAGCGGGCTGAGATACAGGAACCTGCAATCCGACGCGGGCAGCCAGGTCATTCACCGCCTCGACGAAGTGCATCCCGCTGTATTCCATGACGAAGCCAATGACGTTTCCATGGGCGCCGCAACCGAAACAATGATAAAACTGCTTGGTGGGGCTGACAGTGAAGGAAGGCGTCTTTTCGCTATGAAAGGGACAACAGGCGGCGTAATTGGTGCCGGTCTTCCTGAGTGGCAGATAGCGGTCGATAACGTCGACGATATCGACGCGATTGAGCAGTTCCTGTATGAATGATTGCGAAATCATTTATATCGGATCACGACCCCCGCATTCTCGCAAATGAATGCACAAAGTAAATATATATCGGAAAGGCGCGCATTCGCTCCAATGCCCGGCAATCCATGACCATACCGGTGCCGCGACCATCCTTCTCAAAAAGATATCAGATGACAAGCCTGGCTTTGACCAGGGCCGATACCTCTGCCATCTCGGCCCTTCCCGCAAGCCTGGGCTTGAGAATCGCTATTACGCGCCCCATATCCTGCAAGCTCCTGGCGCCGGCCACGGAAATAGCTTCCCTCACGGCCTCCTCCACCTCTTGATCGCTCATTGCCTGAGGCATATATTCCTGGAGAATACCTGTCTCATACTTTTCTACGTCCGCCAGATCCTGGCGACCCGCCGCCTCATACTGGGCAATCGAATCCTTGCGCTGTTTGAGCATTCTTTCGATCACCGCAACCACCGCGGTGTCGTCGAGTACAACCCGCTCATCCACTTCACGCTGCTTGATAGCCGCCTGCAACAGGCGGATAGCATCACGACGGCGCGCGTCGCCTGCGCGCATGGCAGCTTTCATGTCTTCGGTAATTTTCTGTTTCAGACTCACAATGAACGAGTGGAGCTATGAAGCGATGAAAACGATGATTTTTTGACTGACTTGAACTAATAAAGTTTCGGTGGAAGCAGCTGGCTGCGCAGACGCTTGTATGTGCGCTTGACCGCGGCCGCCAGTTTGCGCTTGCGTTCCGCAGTAGGCTTTTCGTAGAATTCCCTGGCGCGCAGTTCGGTCAGCAGACCGCTTTTTTCTATCGTGCGTTTGAACCGGCGCATTGCCACTTCAAACGGCTCGTTTTCCTTGACTTTAATAGTGGTCATGAAGATCTTGTTCCTTTCAGAAATAACAGTTGATGGAAAAATTACAGACGCAATGCATACAAAGACAAAGCGCAGAAATAGCGCTGTCAGTCTACTCAAAGACAATTTGCTATTATATAACAACTCCCCAAACGCTGTTGTAAACTCGCCTTCCGGTTGATCCCCTTGCTCATACTCGGCATTGAAACTTCCTGCGATGAAACGGGCGTCGCACTGTATCACACCCGGGATGGCCTGCTGGGTCATGCGCTTCATTCGCAAGCGGAAATGCATGGGGAGTACGGCGGCGTCGTACCGGAGCTTGCTTCTCGGGACCATATCCGCCGGGTATTGCCTCTCATCAGAAAAACGCTCGCTGCATCGGGACGCACGCTACAGGACCTGGATGCCGTCGCCTATACCCGCGGACCCGGACTGGCAGGCGCTCTGCTGGTAGGAGCAAGTATTGGTGCCGCACTTGGCTTCGCACTGGAAATCCCCGTGGTGGGCGTTCATCACCTGGAGGGGCATCTCCTGTCGCCGCTGTTGTCTACTCCTGCACCCGCGTTTCCGTTCGTGGCACTCCTGGTATCCGGCGGCCATACCCAGTTGATGGAAGTGAGTGGACTCGGGCAATACCGCTTGCTTGGGGAAACGGTGGATGACGCGGCCGGCGAAGCGTTCGACAAAACGGCAAAATTGCTGGGGCTTGGCTACCCCGGTGGTCCCGCCCTGTCAAAACTGGCAGAAGAATTTTCCCGTTCCGGCCAGCAGGAGCGTTTTCATCTGCCCCGGCCCATGCTCCACAGCGGGAACCTGAATTTCAGCTTCAGCGGCCTGAAAACGGCTGTGCTGACGCTGATCAACAAAAACAAACCGACACCCGGGATGCGGGGCGCTATTGCCCTTGCTTTTCAGGAAGCAGTGGTCGATGTACTGGCCGGAAAAGCGCTCGCGGCATTGGCAAAAACCGGGCTGACGCAATTGGTGGTTGCAGGGGGGGTAGGCGCAAATCGCCAGCTCCGCACCCGTCTCAGTCATCAGGCGGAAAAAATCGGTGCCCGCGTTTTCTATCCCGAACTGGAGTTCTGTACAGACAACGGCGCCATGATCGCCTATGCGGGAGCGATGCGGCTGCAATCGGGGAGCACTCAAGAACCCGATGATGGTAACCGGGACGACGAGGCCAGGTTCACAGTACAGGCCCGCTGGGACCTGGAAATGCAGGAGATGGCCTCAGAGGCGTGAGGTGTTTTATTACCAGTCATGTCCTGGCGCTCTTGCCGATGCGCGGTTCCGTGCCTGCAATCAGCCCGGCTATATTGGATTTGTGCCGCCAGATGAGCATCAGCGACATGATGGCGATCACGAAAGTACGCGCGTCGAAACCGAGAAAGAACGCGGCATAGAACGGCGCGGATGCTGCCGCCGCCAAAGCAGCGAGGGACGAGAGACGCCAGACGGCAGCGACCACTGCCCAGACTGCAACTGCCATCAGCCCCATCCAGGGATTCAGCCCCATCAGCACGCCCAGCGCCGTTGCTACCCCCTTCCCTCCCTTGAATCGCAAGAATACGGGGAACAAATGGCCCATGAATACCGCCAGTGCGGTCAAGGCAACCGCCTCATCGGCCAGCGCCAGCGCGGGGGTAAAATACTGTGCCAGCACGACCGACAGCCAGCCTTTGCCGGCATCGCCTGCCAGCGTGAATGCGGCAGCCGTTTTTTTCCCGCTGCGCAGCACATTCGTCGCTCCTGGATTCCTTGAGCCGTAAGTCCGCGGATCCGGCACGCCGAACAGCCGGCTGGCCAGCACACCAAAGGAAATCGATCCCAGCAGATAGGCAAGCAGAATTACGACGAACAATGCCATGCCGTTAGCGCAGACTTTGCAAATCGAATAGAATCCATCCCTTGATTCTACGTGAAAAACTGCTGCATGGAGTACCCCGGCTAAGTCTGGCCCTTCAATGCCATATTATGGACATCATTTTTCTGCAGGAACTCAAGGTTACTACGCTGATCGGGATTTACCCGTGGGAGCGCCATGCCGCGCAAACGCTTCAGCTCGACCTGGAAATCGCCTTGCCCACCAGCCGCGCCTGCCATACGGACAACTTCGAGGACACGCTGGACTATGCATTTGTCGTACAGCGCATCAATGAGACTCTGGCGCAAAATCATTTCTCTCTTCTGGAAGCCTTGGCGGAGCATATCGCGCAACTTATCCTGATGGAGTTCAAGGCACCCTGGACCAAAGTAAGTGTAGCCAAGCTCAGCGCAATACGCGGGGTGAAAAAAGTGGGCGTGTGTATCGAACGGAAACTGGCATCCGTTCAATGATTCAGGAGATGGCTGAGGAGCCCGTGCGCAAATTCAGCAGACCCCCGACATCCTTGCATCCTTGCATCCCTGTATCCTCATAGGGGAGGAGGCGAAAAAGCGGTACATCCCCTATTACCGTTCCCCGACCAGGGAATGACGGAGGAAGGGGATGTCGCGCTCTCCTCAGGACCGCATCGAACCGCCCCTCTATTCTGATCGTGCTGTTGAGCTGTCCGGTGAATTCTTCCCCGTCTAGCTAACCAGCGATCAATGCCGCCTCGATTTCGGTAAAGGTTTTGGCGATTTCCGTGGGTGGAATGGTAGCGCCGAGTTGCTTCTCGATCTGCGTCAGCGAAAAGATACCGCATACCGCTGGATTACTGCTCGCATCGTCCTCTATCACGAGGGTATGCTGCCGCCCGCTGTCACGCAGGCTCGCGATGACATCACCGACCCTTGCACGCTGCACATCCTGGAGAAGAATAGCTTCCAGCCGGTCGAGAGGCGTCATGATATCGGACACAAGAATCTCACTGTGTCTCACACGTCGTTCCTGGATGAATCTCAGCGGCTTTTCCCCGAGAATGTCCGTCGCCGTGATGATGCCTGCAAGCAGTTTGTCTTGATTCAATACAAGCAGGGAACGTATGCCGCGTTGCATCATGTACGTATTCGCCGTTTCCATTGCCGCATCCGGGTCGATCACCGCGGCAGATATATGCCGCAGGTCGGTCATGACGTCGAGGGCGGGAGATGACAGCTGTACGGATCTGGGCGAAGCGGGGCAGGATACCTTTACCGCACCTGTAAGGCGCTGAGCGGGAAGGAGATGATAGTCGGGCATGGCATTATCCTCCAGCGTTGATTGACGACTTCCATGGAACGGTAGCTCCGGCTCCAGGTATCACTCACTTTACGCCTGCCCAAATAAAGGGTCAATGCAGCAGTCCTGGCAGCCATCTGGAAAGACAGCTCTCCAATCCACCTCCACCTGGCCCGGCGGCCTGTTTTTTCATCGCGCTTTCATCTTACGTGGGAAAACGTACAGAAGCCCCCCCTGAAACTCAGGAAGATCATTTCAAAATCGTATTTACCGTTTTTCCCTTCAAGTTTTCCGGCAACGTCCCCTCGGAGTATCAAATATCGGCCGGAAGCATTCCTGTTTGTTCATTTCGACGGAGAGTCAGCAACATGAAAAAGGCATACCCCGGCATTTCCGGTCTCAATCCTGCCGAATTCGATAACTGGCTGGAGACGGCAACAGCAAAAATGTTCAAACATACGAAGCTCAACAAGAATAAATTCTGGAGCGATGGCGAAAGCGATCGCTCCAATCGAAAGAAAAAACGCAGCGGAAAATCCCATTCATCCTATTCGTGAATGACAGGATATCGAATGGAAAGACTCTACTCCCCGCGGTTTCCCGAAAGGTTAATCAGCTGCCGATCCGTCCTGTTCCATTGAAGTTCCGCCGGCTTGATGAAGTATCCCGATCGACAAGGCTGGGGCCGGCCCTTCGATAAACAGGGTGACACCTGCCTGATTGAAGGAGTTTTTTTGAACCGATGGCTGAATCAGCGCTCGATGTGCCGGGCGTCAAGGTGAGACTCAGCCAGGATTGCCGATTTCTTCGTTCAAGCGCTCCAGCATTGCCACCGGGTCATCTGCCTGCGTCACAGGTCTGCCAATGACGAGGTAATCCGCGCCATTGGCGATTGCCTGGTGTGGGGTGGATATTCGTTTCTGCTCATCCACAGCGGCTTCTGCGGGACGTATGCCGGGCGTAACGAGGCAGAACTGCGCTCCCATCATTGCCCTGAGTTCCGGCACCTCGAGCGGGGAGCACACTACGCCATCCAGTCCGCAATCTCCGGCCAGCAACGCCAGCCTGCGTACCACGTCCTGCGGCTCTCCCGACAAACCGATTTCACTCAGATCATCGCTTCCCATGCTTGTGAGCAAGGTTACAGCGATGACCCGGGACGAACCCGGGGGCACTGCTTCCCTTGCCGCCATCAGCATTCTCCTGCCGCCCAGCGCATGCACATTCATCATCCAGACCCCGAGACGAGCCGCGCTCTTGCAGGCATTCGCTACCGTACCCGGAATATCGTGAAATTTCAGATCGAGGAAAACGTCAAAACCTTTCCTCATCAATTTTTCCACCAACTGCGGCCCGGCGGCGGTAAAGAGTTCCTTGCCCACCTTGAGCCTGCATGAGGCCGGATCGAGCTTCACTGCAAGATCCAGCGCCCGTTGCGGATCGGGAAAATCCAGGGCAACGATGATTCTGGGTCCACTCACGAGAATAACTCCAATACGACGACGCCAGCGCGGTTGTGGCCCCGGTCAAACCTGCGCAGACCTGCTCCTCAGACCAACTCCTTGGGCAACTGATATTTTTTTCTGTATGCGGCAATTTCCCGCCTTTGCCTGAATATTTTCCCCAGGCAGGAGGCAGCGCCGATTGCCACACCCAATGCGAAAAACAGCAGGATGATCATAACCAGCGGCGCATTCCACTCGTAGCCGAAATAATACCGTAGCGTAACCGGCTCCACGTTTCTCACGGTGAAGCCAAGAAGCAGCAGAAACAGCAGTATGCGCACAAACCACATCAGATATCGCATGATCCGTTCCCAGTTCCCTGTTTCACGTTCCTCGTCCCGTAAAGCAGATCACGCATGAGAGAGGCAAGAAGCCCTCATACCTAGCAAGGCATAGCGAATACAATGGGACAATAAGCAGGCAGCTGGACCAGATGATCCGCAGGGACAAAAAAAGGCGGCCCGGTCCGTGACCTGCCGCCATTATACCTTTTCGCTGGAGGCGAATTTTCAGTTCTTCTGATCGACGCGCTCCCGCATTTCCTTTCCTGCCTTGAAATGCGGCACATACTTCTCGGGCACCTGAACCTTCTCGCCGGATTTTGGATTGCGTCCGATACGGGGCGGGCGGTAATTCAAATCAAAGCTGCCAAACCCGCGGATTTCGATACGCTGCCCCTGTGACAGGCTTTTTGCCATGGCATCAAGTATTACCTTGACTGCAAGCTCGGCATCCTTTAAGCCGAGCTGCGGATAGCGAGCCGCAAGCCTGGCGATCAGTTCAGACTTCGTCATTGATGGCCTTTATTGTTCGGTATTCTTGACATCCATCTTGGCCTTGAGCAACGCGCCCAAGCTGGTGGTACCGGTACTGGCGGCATTATCGCCCGCGACCTTCTGCATGGCACCCGATTCCTCGGCCATATCCTTGGCCTTGATGGAAAGGTTGATGGTCCGGTTCTTCCGATCTATATTGATGATCATTACCTCGACCGCATCGCCTTCCTTCAGGTGCGAACGGATATCTTCGACTCTGTCGCGCGACACTTCGGATGCGCGCAGGTAGCCTTCGACATCATTCTCGAGCGCAATGACCGCCCCCTTCGCATCGATCGACTTCACCGTTCCCTTGACGATACTGTTCTTGTCGTTGACCGAAACGAAGCTGTTGAAGGGATCGCCTTCCAGTTGCTTGATACCCAGCGAGATACGCTCACGCTCAACATCGATGGACAACACGACAGCCTCTACCTCATCGCCTTTCTTGTAATTGCGCACCGCTTCTTCACCGGGCTGATTCCAGGACAGGTCCGACAGATGCACCAGCCCGTCTATGCCACCCTGCAACCCGATGAAAACGCCGAAATCCGTGATGGACTTGATCTGTCCCCGCACCTTGTCGCCTTTCTGGTGATTCAAGGCAAAATCTTCCCACGGGTTCACCTTGCACTGTTTCATGCCCAGGGAGATGCGCCTGCGCTCCTCATCGATCTCCAGGATCATCACCTCCACCTCATCGCCCAGCTGCACGACTTTCGAGGGATAGACGTTCTTGTTGGTCCAGTCCATTTCGGAAACATGGACAAGACCTTCTATACCCTGCTCGATCTCGACAAAGGCACCGTAATCGGTGAGATTGCTGACCTTCCCGAACAGACGGGTATGCGGCGGGTAGCGGCGAGACAGGCCTACCCACGGATCTTCGCTCAGCTGCTTCATGCCGAGCGAGACCCGATTCTTCTCCTGGTCGAACTTGAGCACCTTGGCAGTCACTTCATCGCCCACGCTGATGACTTCGGAGGGATGCTTCACCCGTCGCCATGCAAGGTCGGTGATATGCAGCAGCCCGTCTATTCCACCCAGATCCACGAAAGCGCCGTAATCCGTGATGTTCTTGACGATACCTTTCACCACCGCGCCTTCGGTCAGCGTGGCAAGCAGCGTCTGACGATCGGCCCCCTGGGTCTCCTCCAGCACCGCGCGGCGGGATACCACCACGTTGTTGCGCTTGCGATCCAGCTTGATGACCTTGAACTCCATTTCCTTGTTCTCATAGGGCGTCGTATCCTTGACCGGCCGGATGTCCACCAGCGACCCGGGCAGAAATGCGCGAATGCCGTTGATCATGGCCGTCAGCCCTCCTTTCACCTTGCCGCTTACAATGCCGGAGACGATGGCGCCGCTTTCCATGGCGGCCTCCAGATCGTGCCAGGCTGTGAGCCGTTTCGCCTTGTCACGCGAAAGACGGGTCTCGCCATAGCCATCTTCGAGTGCCTCGATGGCCACGCTGACGTAATCGCCGGGCTTGACTTCGATTTCGCCCCTGTCGCTCTTGAATTCCTCGACAGGAATGAAGCTCTCTGATTTGAGGCCGGCATTGACCACCACGATGTTGTAATCGACGCGGACAACCTGGGCGGTGATCACCTCACCAACCCGCATCTCCTGCCGGGAAAGGCTTTCTTCAAATAACGCCGCAAAACTTTCGGAAGAATAATCTGCAACGGGGGAAGCAGTGGTCATTGTAAAAATACCTGATTTGAAATCCCATCAAAATGTATCCGATGGGGTTGGAAGTTGATAATAACTGCCTGCTCAATAAAAGCTTTCCTGGTCGCCGAACTTCATTCGGCAATGGAAAACCGCAAGACAGCATCCGTGTATACAGCAGTTTCAGCTACCGGGCCTTTTACCTCACATCGCCCGGCACCCCATACCATATCTTTCATGCATGACCCTTACGGGCTTTGTCATACAGTTCCAATACGCGATCAACCGCTTGAGCAATATCGAGTGCGGTGGTGTCCAGCAAATGCATCCCGGCGCTCAATTGCAGCGGGGCCACGCTACGATTGCTGTCGCGCATGTCGCGCTCGCGTATATCCTGCAAAAGGGTGGCAATATTAGCATCGGTCCCTTTTTCCATCAACTGCTTATGTCGCCGTTGCGCCCGTGTTTCGGCGCTAGCCGTAAGAAATATCCGAAGGGTCGCTTCAGGGAAAACCACTGTCCCCATGTCCCGTCCGTCGGCCACCAGGCCCGGTAACCGGCAGAACGCCCGCTGACGCGCCAGGAGCGCCGTTCTGACCAGCGGATGAGCCGCTACCCTGGAAGCCGAGTTGCCGCATGCTTCCGTCCGTATGGCATCCGTCACATTTTCGTTTTCCAGCAGGATTTCCGCATTTTCAAAAACGACATCGAGATGCGCGGCAATGCCGCTCAACGGATCTTCATCGTTCAGATTCACGCCCGATCGCATTGCCGCCAGCGTAACCAGACGGTAGAGCGCGCCGCTGTCGAGATAGTGGAATCCAAGCCTCGCGGCCGCACGTTGCGCAACGGTACCCTTGCCGGAAGCGGAAGGGCCATCGATTGTAATGACAGGAATATCGGTCGTGTTCATGAAAAATCTCTACAAGGTCTGCCAAACATGTCGAAGAGCAACCGGATCAGGTGCGGACGATTCCCGCGAATTTTTCAAAGTAATCAGGGAAAGTCTTTGCCACGCAATCCGGATCGGCGATGCGCACGGGAACGCCGAAAGAGGCCAGCGAGAAACACATGGCCATGCGGTGATCGTCGTAGGTATCGATGGTTGCATGCGAAAGCAGGCCTTCCTGCGGTGGGGCGATGCTCAGGAAATCGCTTCCCTCTTCCACCGTTGCACCCAGTTTGCGCAATTCCTTTGCCACCGCCGCAAGGCGATCGGTCTCCTTGACGCGCCAGCTTGCGATATTCCGCAATGTGGTGGTTCCCCGTGCAAATAATGCCACCACTGCCAATGTCATGGCGGCGTCAGGAATATGATTGCAGTCGGCATCGACGGCATGCAGACGACCGGACCCGGGCGCCCGTGCCTCGATCCAGTTATTCCCCCAACGGATATCCGCCCCCATTGTCTCCAGCATATCCGCGAAGCGCACATCCCCCTGCAAGCTGCCGCGCCCGACGCCTTCAACCCGCACCGGTCCCGTACCGATCGCGCCGGCGGCAAGGAAATACGAGGCGGAGGAGGCATCGCCCTCCACGCATATTTCTCCCGGGCTGAGGTAATGCTGGTCCTCCTCCATAATGAAACGCCGCCACTCGTCATGCACTATCGTCACGCCGAAACGGGCCATCAGAGCAAGGGTAAGGTCGATGTATGGCCGCGAGATCAGTTCTCCTGCGACCGTGATTGCACGCGCCGTTCCAGTATGCGGCGCAAGCAGGGGCAGAGCCATCAGCAGGCCGGTCAGGAACTGGCTGGAAACATTGCCGCTCACCGATATTTCCCGCGTCTGGATGCGGGCAGGCCGGATTTGCAGCGGCGGGAAACCCTCCCTGCCCAGATAGGCGATGTCGGCCCCCAGTTGACGCAATGCATCCACCAGATCACCGATCGGGCGTTCATGCATGCGCGGCACGCCCGAAAGCCGGTAAGTTCCCTGCGCCAGCGCCAGCACGGCAGTCAGGGGACGAAATACGGTGCCCGCATTGCCAAGGAACAGGTCCGCTTCGGCTACCGGAAAACGCAGCGACCCCTGACCTCCCACGCCCCGAACCCGGTAATGGTGGTCACCGCCCCGGGCGATACCTACGCCCAGGCCCTCCAATGCATCGCACATCCGGCCTGTATCATCCGAAGCAAGCACGTCGCGTATCTCGGTATCCCCTTCTGCCAGTGCGGCAAGCAGCAGGATGCGATTGGAAATGCTCTTCGAACCAGGCAAGCGCACCACACCGCTGGCAGCCTTGGCTGCCGGAAGATCAAGAAAGTTCACGTTACGCCTTGCCCATCGTCTTCATCGACAAATAATCCATGCTGCAAATGGCGGCAGTTACCGGCAGCAGCATATCCGGTACAGGCCGACGTTTACGATTATCGCAGGCCGCCATTATAATCGACGGCCCGGCCCGAATAAACATCAGGCATAATCGCATTTCAAGCATTCTCAAGTATCTCAATAGGATTCCCCGGTCCCTGTTCCGGGAATCCCACCTTGAAGGAGTGGTGCGGAATGGCATAATATTCGGCTCCACCCTCCCTTCCATTGTCGTCATGCTCGAATACCTCATGCGCGCACGAGCGCCGCAATTCCATATCGAAGGAAAACACCGGAATGCCGTGCTGGTTCAAGGATAATTCGCAATCCATCGGACATACTCCGCTGGTCCGGCTCAATCGTATCGTCGACGGGGCCCTGGCAACGGTACTGGCAAAAATCGAGGGGCGCAATCCTGCCTACTCGGTAAAATGCCGGATAGCCACGGCAATGATAGAAGATGCGGAAAATCGGGGCCTGCTTCCGCCCGGCAAGGAACTGGTGGAGCCCACCAGCGGCAATACCGGCATTGCCCTGGCGGCTGTGGCGGCGGCTCGCGGCATACCGCTGACCCTTACCATGCCGGATACCATGAGCCTGGAGCGCCGCAGACTGCTTGCCGCCTACGGGGCGAAACTGGTTCTGACGGAGGGCATGCACGGCATGAAAGGCGCCGTAACGAAAGCGGAGGAGATCGCCGTTTCCGACCGTGACCGCTATCTGTTGCTGCAGCAGTTTACCAATCCCGCCAATCCCGCCATCCATGAGCGCACTACCGGTCCAGAAATCTGGGACGATACGGATGGCGCCATCGATATTTTCATTGCGGGCGTGGGTACCGGCGGCACTATTACCGGCGTTTCGCGTTATATAAAAAAGATCAAGGAGAAACCGATCGTTTCCGTCGCCGTTGAACCATCCGCCAGCCCGATACTCAGCCAGCGTCGTGCTGGCGAAGCGCTCAAACCCGGCCCGCACAGGATACCGGGAATCGGCCCGGGCTTCATTCCGGAAAATCTGGACCTGTCACTCGTCGATGATATCGAGCAGGTCAGCAATGAGGAAGCATTGCGCTACGCGCGGCGCCTGACACGGGAAGAAGGCATCATCTCGGGTATTTCGTGTGGCGCTGCCGTCGCGGTTGCAGCGCGTTACGCCATCCGCAAGGAAAATATCGGCAAAACGATTGTCGTCATTCTGCCGGATTCCGGAGAACGCTACCTGAGTTCCGTCCTTTTCGAGGACATGCCGGATAACCAGGAGCGGACGCATCGATGACAAAATCGAGGGAGAACACATATCCATCTCAGGAAGGAACGGTGGCGGGCATCGATGACATCGTAGGCGAGCTGCGTACGCTGCGGCTGAATTCGCTGGAAAGCCGACAGAGGCGCAACAGGCCACCCAAGCTTCCTTCCCGCAAGACGCTGGTGGGAATCGCGGACGGGTTGAGCGCTGTGCTGTTTCCCAACCGTCTTGGTTTACCGGAACTCACCAACGAGAGCGTCGATTATTTTGTTGGGCACACGCTGGATGTCACGCTCCGTGAACTCCTCGGGCAAGTCAGGCGTGAACTGCGTTTCATCTCAGGTCAGGAGAATACCGGCAATTCCGAGCGGGAACAGGCTGCGGGCATCATCCTGGCATTTGCCAGGCAGCTGCCTCGCATACGCGTGCTGCTGGAAAGCGACCTTCAGGCGGCGTACGAAGGCGACCCGGCTGCCAGAACCATCGACGAAGTCCTGGTATGCTACCCGGGGATCACCGCGATCACCCATTATCGCCTGGCCCATGAACTGCATTATCTGGGTGTGCCGCTGATTGCGCGCATGATTTCCGAAATCGCACATTCCGCTACCGGTATCGAAATTCATCCGGGCGCGCAGATCGGTGGCAGTTTTTTTATCGACCACGGTACGGGGGTCGTCATAGGGGAAACAGCCATCATCGGCGAACACGTGCGGCTGTATCAAGCAGTCACCCTGGGTGCGAAGCGCTTTCCGGTAGATGAGGAGGGCAAACTGGTAAAAGGCAATATACGCCACCCCATCGTCGAAGACGATGTCGTCATTTATGCCGGCGCCACCATTCTCGGTCGCATCACGATCGGACGCGGCTCGACCATAGGCGGCAACGTCTGGCTGACGCGCAGCGTTCCGCCTGGCAGCGTCATTTCCCAGGCGCAAACGCGCAACGAAGTATATGACCATGGCGCCGGGATTTGAAACCGTGCTGCGGGCCGCACTCCGAGCCACCCAAAGAGGAACCTTCCTACTCTGTCATCGGCATCGGCTGCGCAAAAACTGAACATTATTTTTCCTGAGGAATCCGCTGCCGATACGTCCCCCTGCTCGGCCACTGCTTAGACTGCACAGAAATAGCTCAAAATATGATAAAAAAACAATACCTTGAGCAGAACAGTTACGAAATGCGCTATCATGCATGCTAAATGTATCAAATGCGGCAGTGAAAGAACGCACGGTTCTCGTGTACGAACTGGCGAACGGACACTATCCATGCTGTTCCAGCGGCCCATACGCTGCCGGGACTGCA